>JAAWGR010000049.1 GCA_022795445.1 Oscillibacter sp.
TATTGAAAATTATCGGATGAAAAAGGTTTATAAGCCTGCCATATTAAAGCGTATGTGTTCATCCCGATACCTTTGGTGGGGTGATACGGAAAAGGACCGGAAGAGAATCATCAAATATCTTGAATCTGTTTCTTCCAAGAAAGAAAAAATAGATTCTTAGCAGAATATACGTTCTTTCTGGATGAGGGAAGCACAACGAACCGCAAGAAAGACGGAAAAGTTTCTCTTTTGGACGATTGATCCGAAAAGAAAACAACTATCAACAATTTTTTACTTTTTATTTTACAAGAATACGACTTTCCAACTGCTATAACTTAACGGGTAATCTGATGTTTTCTTTTCCAGAGATCAATAAGCTGACAAGCCAATTCCTTGGCGAAGAATATAATAAAGTATTGCCTACTGGATTAAAACCTTTATACGCCGTTGTTCCAGGGCAGCCCGTATTAAAATACAAGTATTTTTCTGGCGAGTCTCTTGACCAGTTTGCGGAATTGGTTGCCGATGATTTCCGTCTTTATGCGCTTCCTTTTTATGCGCAGTTCAACACGCTAAATAAACTTGACAATTATTTCGACCGGTTATGGAAAAAAGGCATTCGCATGGAATTCAGCGTACAAACCGGAAAGCAAGGCACGGGTTCCGGGTGCTGTATTGCGGCTGTCCTTTGTATTTTAGAACCATGGGATAACCTTCAACGATTTCTCAAGGAGACAAATTTGTTATCGGATACGCATAGAGAACGAATCCATGAATACATTTCCAGCCATTCGCCGTCTCTTTACCGGGGCGTCGAAATTTCGCAGTAAAGGGGTGGGGAGACACCCTATAGACGTGTCAAGATTCTCCTAACGAAAAGGAGCGCAGGATATAGCCATGTTAACCAATCAAAGCTTCCATATCGTACTTGCCTGCTGAAAGAGCCATTTCGCACGGATTGATATTTCATTTTCATTCCAATCCGCTTTTGTAAGAACATCGTGAAGCGTGCAAAGCCCGCTGGCGCACAAGTCAAGGCCTGGTTTTCCGCTTCCGTTTCCAGCCTTTTTTACGCTCCATGCCGCATCTCGAATGGACGCGTTTAAAGACTGTGTTATGATTGCCAGATTTCCAAGCGTCAAAAGAATCAAATCTCGTTCCCTTGCCAAATCCTCATTGGGACAAGGCGCCCAGTTATTCCGCCATTTCTTTGGCATTAGATGTTCTAAGCTGTACTGGTTGAATCCCAGCAAGGCAACCGCACTGTTGGCTGGACGGACCTTGCTTTCGATCAGGTAAAGGACACCCTTCGACTGAAGGTTGACCAGTTTGGCATGTTCAATGCCATCCCACAATTCATTGTCATCAGGCGTATAGGTCGTAGCGTCTCCAGCGCTTTTTAATTTTGCTAACAATGTCTCGGCATTCAAAACCTGGTTTAAGATTAAAGATGTGAACAAATTGTTGTAATTTTTCGTGGGTGCGTGAACGATCATTCTCCGCATGATGTAGCTCTCAAGGATTCTGTAAATTCGATTCCGCTCCGTTAAATCGGAAACATTCTTTGCGACGAAGAGAATATATGGAATCATCGTAGTATTCCTCAGGCCGAATATCACAACATTGATTCTTTCTATGCCGAACTCGGAAGGAATGCTCTGCCCGCATTGGTCGAGCTTAAATGTGTCCATAAAACAAAGCGCATACTCACGCAGCGACCCAAGGACTACATTTTTATCGCCGCAGCAATAGGTATTGATAAAGTGCTGATAGGATTGGGAGAGGTGGTCCACTCTTGCGTACATCAATTTATCTTCGTTGGTGATATTAAATTTCCGGTCCTGAATGAACAGCTGGAAATAGGCGTCAAAGAAGAGATCGATCATTGCCCGCTTGAGACGTCCAGTTTCCAACTCTGTGTCCCAATAAGCCTTTGCATCGTCGTCCTTTTCAAACACAGATACCCACTTGGTTTGGTATTCCTGGATGGTCTCACGGCTGAAGAAGTAGTTTTTCAGCAGTTCCGACGTTGTAAGATTCACTCCCAGAGAATTAATGGTATCGAAAATCTGCTGTTCATCTTCATTTTCGTCCAAATCGATTTTAACAAACTGCGTGTTCGTCAAAATCGTCATAATATCCAGTTTACTCTCATCCATATGATCCATAAAATAGTTAAACGCATGGATAATTCTGGATTTTGGTTCCGGATTCTCCATTTTTTCGGCGTTTGCCGCGTTCATCACCGCCTCAAAGGCCGCAAGATCGTTCTTCCCATGACATAACGCTATCGTTTGCCCCATAATCCGGAATTGATAATCAAACATTACCGTCTGCTGCTGTTTCAAGCAAAGAACTTTCAGAAAAATCAGAAAAGTAGTCAAGCGCTGCTGCCCGTCAACGACCGTTTTGCATTCTGTAAACAAATCGCTCGGCTGCGGCTTTCGTCCGGCCTTTAAAATAATAGACCCCAGGAAATGGGTCTTCTTTGTTTTTACCACAAACTCCATATCGTCCAGCAGCCGCTGCCAAAGTTCTTCCTTCCACACATAGGAACGCTGAAAGAAAGGAATCTCCACCAATGTGCCGCCGTCAAAAATATTTTTGATCAATGCCTTGTGTGCATCCATATGTATTTCTCCCTTATCACATTGCTTCATACCCTGCGGTCTGTTTTGAACGCGGAACACACATTCCCAAATCCACGCTATTACGCCATCATTATATTGGTTCCCACAAACTTCGTCAAGACGTTTTCGCTTTTTCATCTTTTGCACGATTGATACTTCGCAGAACGCTTATCCCCGCATTCACATGGAAAGGTTTTTCAGCATTAGGCGCTTCAGCCGGATAATTCCTTGCCATACAGGGTGGCAGATCTGTCCGCTTTCGTCTACATATCGGTGGGTTGCAGGAATTCCGGGCATGATTTTGTAAAAAATGACGGTTGACTTTATCCCTTTAAAGCTGTATGGTGTTAAAAGAAAATGTGACGCCGAAAGAGGCGCACAAGCCGGCAGAAAGGGGCTTCCATATGCGCAGCCTGTTTACTTCTTATTTCCGCTTTAGCAAGGTCCGCTTTGCGGGCCGTTTTGAGCGTGGAGATAGGACAGGGCTGTCCGGCTGATTGCGGCAGTTATGGAAAGCGGCTCTGTCTTTGGGGACAGGGCCGCTTTTTATATAATTTTTTTAGTTAGGAGATTGTAAACATGAAAAAGAAGCTGCTTGCACTCATTCTGGCAGGCGTCCTGGTTTTGAGCCTGGCTGCCTGCGGCGGGAACAACGGCGGTTCCAGCCAGGACCCCGGCGATTCCCAGACCGGAGACACCCAGGAACCCGAAACCGGTGATACCGGCGATACCGGCGATACCTCCGGCGACGGTCAGGTTTATAACATCGGTATCTGCCAGCTGGCCCCCCACCCCGCGCTGGACGCCGCTACCGAGGGCTTCCAGGACGCGCTGGCTGCGGCCTTCGGTGAGGACGGCGTGAAGTTTGACCTTCAGAACGCCGCCGGCGACTCCGCGACCTGCGCTACCATCGCCAACGGCTTTGTGTCCGCCGGCGTGGACCTGATCCTTGCCAATGCGACGGCCTCCCTCCAGGCTGCCGCCGCGGCTACCGCGGACATTCCTATCCTGGGCACCTCCATTACAGAGTACGGCGTGGCCCTGGGCATTGACGGCTTCACTGGCACCGTCGGCGGCAATATCTCCGGCACCTCCGACCTCGCGCCGCTGGACCAGCAGGCTGCGATGATCAAAGAGTGGTTCCCCGATGCCCAGAACGTCGGCCTGCTGTACTGCTCCGCGGAACCCAACAGCCAGTACCAGGTAGACAACGTGCAGACTTTCCTGGAAGAGATGGGCCTCACCTGCACCCAGTATCCCTTCTCGGATACCAACGACATGGCGTCTGTCACCCAGAACGCCGCCAGCAACAGCGATGTGCTCTATGTTCCCACCGATAATACCTGCGCAGACAACACCGGCGTGATCGATAACATCTGCCGTCCCGCGGGCGTGCCCATCATCGCGGGCGAGGAAGGCATCTGCGGCGGCTGCGGCGTGGCAACCCTGTCCATCAGCTACTATGACATCGGTTACAAGGCCGGCGAAATGGCGGCGGACATCCTTACCGGCCAGGCGGACATCTCTACCATGGCCATTGAGTACGCGCCCCAGTTTACGAAGAAATACAATGAAACAATCTGCACGGACCTGAACCTGACCGTGCCGGATGGCTACGAGGCGATTACAGTCGAGTAACGCGGCATAAAAAGCGGCGGAAGGCGCCCCCTTCCGCCGTTTTCCGGAATGGATTCCAACAGAACGAGGCACACTGTCCAGAAAACGAGGCCGTTTGCGCTCAAGGAGAGGGGAAAACTGCAACTATGCTGAATTTTATCAACGCGCTGCCCGGCGCGGTGTCCCAGGGGCTGATCTGGGGCATCATGGCCATCGGCGTATATATTACTTACAAGCTGCTGGATATTGCCGACCTGACGGTGGACGGCTCTTTCTGCACCGGTGCGGCGGCTTTCGTTATGCTGTTCACCAACGGTGTGAACCTGTGGATCGCCATGCTGGCGGCGCTGGGCGTAGGGATGCTGGCGGGATTGTCCACCGGGATTCTGCACACCTTCTGCGGCATTCCGGCGATTTTGTCCGGCATCCTGACCCAGCTGGGCCTTTGGTCCATCAATTTGGCGATTATGGATATGAAGTCTACCGTTGCGATCAACGTTACCAACAACGAGCTTTTGGATAAGCTCCTGGTTTCCCTGCGATTCGTCCAGGACGTCGCCAAGGGCGTCCGTCCCTTCTACCAGCATCCGATTCTGGTAGTGGGGGTCTTTACGGTCGTTTTGATCGCTATTTTGTATTGGTTCTTTGGAACCGAACTGGGCTGCGCCCTCCGGGCCACCGGTTCAAACCAGAATATGGCCCGCGCCCAGGGCATCAATACGGATTTTACAAAGATTTTGGGCCTGATGCTCTCAAATGGCCTGGTAGCGCTCTCCGGCGCGCTGCTGGCCCAGTTCCAGAGCGCCAGCGAAATCAACATGGGCCGCGGCGCCATTGTGATCGGCCTTGCGGCCGTGATCATCGGCGACGTGTTATTGGGTAAGATTTTCCACAATTTCGCGCTGAAGCTGTTGGCCGTGTCTATCGGCGCGATCTTGTATTATGTTGTCATCCAGGCGGTTCTGGCTATGGGCCTGAATGCTAACTATTTAAAATTGCTGTCCGCCCTCGTTGTGGCAGTCTTCCTCTCCATTCCTTATTGGAAGGGCAAATACATCCGTGTATCGGTAAAGACGGGAGGCGCACGCAATGCTTGAGATCAAAGAAATCTGGAAAACGTTCAATCCTGGGACAGTCAACGAAAAACAGGCCCTGCGCGGCCTGAACCTGACGCTGAAGGACGGCGATTTCTGTACGGTAATCGGCGGCAACGGCGCGGGCAAGTCAACGATGCTCAACGCTGTGGCAGGCACATGGATGGTAGATTCCGGCAGCATCTCCATCGACGGCGCGGACATGACGCACTTGCCGGAGTATAAGCGTGCGCCGTATATCGGGCGCGTGTTCCAAGACCCAATGCTGGGCACCGCACCCTCTATGCAGATTGTCGAAAACCTCGCCTTGGCGGCGCGGCGCGGACAGCGGCGTGGGCTGGGCTGGGGCGTGAGAAAGGACGAAAAGAGCCAGTACCAGGAAATGCTGAAACGGCTGGATCTGGGTCTAGAAAACCGTTTGACGAGCAAGGTAGGGCTGCTGTCCGGCGGCCAGCGGCAGGCGCTGACGCTGCTGATGGCGTCTTTGCGGAGGCCGAAGCTGCTGCTTTTGGACGAACATACCGCTGCCCTGGACCCGAAGACGGCCGCCAAGGTGCTGGATTTGTCCGACCGGATTGTTGCGGAGAGCAAGCTGACCACCTTGATGGTCACCCACAACATGAAGGACGCCATCGCCCACGGCAACCGGTTAATTATGATGTATGACGGCCGGATTGTCATTGATGTCTCCGGCGAGGAGAAGAAAAAGCTGACTGTGCCGCAGCTGCTGGAACTGTTCAGTAAGGTCAGCGGCTCTGATGAGGCGGACGATAAGCTCTTATTATCTTGACGCATCCTGGGCGGGGGATTTTCCGATCCTCCGCCCAGTTGATTTTGTGCAGAATGACGGTTGACTTTTGGGGGCGGATTCCGTATAATAATTTGCAATTAAGGGAAACCTGTGAACAAGAGGAGTAGCCGGAAATGACGGCCTTTCAGAGAGCGGCGGATTGGTGGGACCGCTGTGGGCAGTGTTTCGGTGAATGGACTTGCGAGGGCAGAGCGAACGGTTTTAGGCGTGTGCTGTTTGTAGGGCGCAGAAACTTAGTAGCGGCTGACGGGGACCGCACCCGTTACCAGCGCGGCGCATATGGGTGTATGTGAAACGAGCGGGCGCAGCTGCGTCAACTTGGGTGGTACCGCAGGATGGAAGTCTTGTCCCAAAGAAGGGACGGGGCTTTTTCTTTTTATCCAAATTTGGCTTCGTGTTTTGGATTGGAGTTGAGGCGTGTATGATGGATGAGATGGAATATGCGAACCGGAAGAGACTTCTGAACATCCTTGGTCAAATTCCACACGGAATACCGCTGGGATGAGAAAAAACCACCTTTGCGGTGGGCGGTTTGCTGTATCTTGGTTTTTCCAACGTGCATATGGAGAAACTGATTGTCATTTCGTCGCAGAAGCAGTCCATCATTGACTGTAAGACCAATGAAAAGACGTACTGCGGCGAGAATTATGATGAGGCGGACCTGATTGCCCTTGCCGAAGGTCTGGGCGATGAAATCATACCGATTGCCGGGGAAGGCGGCGGGGGACTGCGGCGATCTTCCAAAGAGGGAAACCTTTTAGACGCAGCGGCGCCTTTTTGGCCCAAGGAACTGGTTATCTTTATGCCAAGTTCTGTTTCCTGGTACAGCCAGCCAGAAAAATGTACTGTCCTTTTGGAAGATTATGAGATCAAAGCGTTTGGCTTCAGCCGGTGCGGAAATTATATGGCGGTCGGAACTTCGAGCACATTGGATATCTTCCGAAAACAGGAGACACGGATGTAAATAAGGAGATGGAACCATATGAAACTTTATACCAAACGATGGCGGAACAGGATATCGTCCACAGCTTGGGGAAAAATCCCGCACATCTTACGAGTTTGAAAATTGGAAAAAGATTGGAGATTTTATTATGAAGACTATGAAGAAATTTGCTGCCGCCCTGTTGGCGCTGACGCTGACCCTCTCCTTGGCCGCCTGCAGCAATTCCGGCGATTCCGGCGTCCCAGATGACGGCGGCGACGCCCCTGTAAGCTCCGGCGATGACAAACCCTTTGTAATCGGTATTTCCCAATACGGCGAGCATGGCTCTCTGGACAACTGCCGCATCGGCTTTCTTCAGGGTCTGGAAGAAGCCGGCCTTGTCGAAGGGGAGGATTTCACGGTTGAGTACCAAAACGCGGATTTCGACGATAACATTGCTGCCCAGATCGGCACCACCTTCTCTGCCATGAACGTCGACCTGATGGTTGCCATTGCAACGCCTGCTGCCACCGCCTGCTTTGCCGCGGCGGAGGATAAGGATATCCCTGTGATCTTCACCGCCATTACAGACCCCGTCGGCGCAAAGCTGGATTCCGGCAATATCACCGGTACCTCGGACGTTCTGCCGGTGGATGGGCAGTTAGACCTGATCCACCAACTCCAGCCCAATGCCAAAACCGTGGGCATCATCTACACCACCAGCGAGGCGAACTCTGTGTATTCTGTCGGCGTTTATGAGGAAAAGGCGGCCAACTACGGCCTTACCGTAGAAACCATTGGCGTGCTGGAACAGTCGGAGGTTACCCAAGCGGTGGATACCTTGATTTCTAAGGGGGTGGACTGCATCTCCAACCTGACGGACAACAACGTTGTAGGCGTCCTCCCGGCCATTTTGGAAAAGACTAACGACGCAGGTGTTCCGGTTTATGGCTCAGAGGTTGAGCAGATAAAACTCGGCTGCGTCGCCGGTGCGGGGCTGGATTATGTGAAGCTCGGCATCCAGACCGGCCAGATGGCCGTGAAGGTTTTACGCGGCGAGGCTGCCTGCCAGGACCTGCCTTACGAGATTATCGAGAATTATGACCTGTATATCAATCCAGAAGCCCTGGACGCCATGGGCATTGCCGTACCCAGCGCTATTACGGATAAGGCAATCGAAGCGGTTGGATAATGGATAACGGACAAAAGAAGGAGAACGCACAATGAAACTGGTTACTTGCCTCCACGACGGAAAAGAGCGCGTCGGTGCGCTTACGGAATCTGGGGTTGTATTCCTGCCCTACCCAGACATGAACACATTGATCGAGACCGCTTCCCCCGCGCAGCTGCGGGACGCCGCCCGCGGGGAAACCGTACCCCTGGCGGATGTGACGCTCCTGGCGCCGATCCCCCGCCCCCGGCAGGATGTGATCTGCCTGGGTATGAACTATGTGGCCCACGCGGAGGAGTCCGCCCGCTATAACAACCGGGCTTTCTCGAAGGAAAAACCGATTTCCGTCTACTTCTCCAAGCGTGTCTCGGAAGCCGCCGCACCCGATACCGGCATCCCCAGCCATCAGGGCCTTGTGGAGCGCCTGGATTACGAGGTGGAACTTGCCGTGATCCTTGGCAAGACGGCTAAAAACGTCAAGCCGGAGGAAGCCGGAGATTATATTTTCGGCTACACCATCGTAAACGACATGTCTGCCCGGGATTTGCAGACAGGGCACATGCAGTGGTACTTTGGCAAGAGCCTGGACGGGTTTACGCCTATGGGTCCCTGCATCCTGACGGCGGACGAGACCGCCTTCCCTCCGGCCTTGGGCATTTACTCCCGCATCAACGGCGAACTCCGGCAAAACTCCAGCACATCCCTGCTGATCCACACAATCCCCGCCATCCTTGCCGAACTTACCCAGGGCATGACCCTGCTCCCCGGCACGATCATTGCCACTGGCACCCCCGCCGGCGTAGGCATGGGCTTTGAACCGCCCAAGTTCCTCAAGCCTGGCGACGTCGTAGAGTGTGAGATTGAGAACATCGGCGTCCTGCGCAATTCAATCGTATAATCCCCGTATCATCAAATGAAGGAGGCGTTCCCCATGCTTCTGGAGCTGCTGATCAGCACCCTCACCCAAGGGCTGATTTACGCTCTGATTTCCTTCGGCGTTTATATCACCTATTCCATCCTGGACTTCCCAGACCTTGGCGTGGACGGCACATTCCCTCTAGGGGCGGCGATCACGGCAGTGCTTCTGACAAACGGCGTCAACGCATGGCTGACCCTCCCCCTCGCCATGCTGGCAGGAGCCCTTGCGGGCTTCTTCACCGGCTTCATCCATGTCAAACTCGGCGTACGCAACCTGCTGGCCGGCATCATTACCATGACCGCTCTGTTTTCCATCAACCTGCAAATCGCCGGCTCAAACCTCACGGTTTCCCGGGATGTTGATACGATTTTCACCTCCGCACCGGTTATGGCCGTGATGGGAGGCTTGGACACCATGGGGCGGAAACTGGTGGTTTCCCTGCTGGTGGTCATCGTTGTAAAGCTGGCGCTGGACGCCTATTTCCGCACCAAATCCGGCCTGCTCCTGCGGGCAGTCGGTGATAACCCTGGGCTAGTCACCACCCTTGCAAAGGACCGTGGTTCCGTCAAGCTCCTGGGGCTGGTGGTTTCCAATGCTCTGGTGGCTTTGGGCGGCTGTATCGTCTGCCATGAGCAGCGCAGCTTTTCCGCCACCATGGGTACCGGACAGCTGGTCTATGGCCTGGCCGCTGTCATCATCGGCATTTCCATCCGGAATTTCTATGCCGCCTCCCCCGCTGCCCGCGCTCTGCGGAAGCAAAAAGCCCTCCGCTGGCTCGCCGCGCCCGCGGGAACTACGGCGGTGGTCTGCGGCAGCATCCTGTATAAGCTCTGCGTACAGGCAGCCCTCAGCGCCGGACTGCCCGCCAATATGATGAAACTCATTACGGCTGCGCTGTTCCTGCTGGTCCTGGTCCTGTCCGGACGGAAGGGGGAGGAAATCATCCATGCTTGAAGTCCAGAATATCACCAAAATCTACAACTCCGGCACCGTTATGGAACAATGCCTGTTCCGGGACTTCTCCCTCACCGTGGGGGAGGGGCAGTTTGTGACCATCGTCGGCAGCAACGGCAGCGGAAAGACCTCCCTGCTGAATATCATCTGCGGCACCATCCCCATTGAAAGCGGCGACGTGCGCATCGATGGGCAAAGTATTGCCAAACGCAAAGAATACCAGCGTTATGCCAACATGGGCCGCGTCTACCAGAACCCGTCGGCGGGCACCTGCCCAAATCTGACGATGCTGGAAAACCTGTCCCTGGCGGACAACAAAGGCAAACCCTTTAACCTCTCCCGCGCCGTCAACCGCTCACGGGCCGACGCTTACCGCGAACAGCTCCGGGCCTTGGATCTGGGTCTGGAGGATAAGCTGGATGTCAAGATGGGTTCTCTCTCCGGCGGCCAGCGGCAGGCGGTGGCGCTGCTGATGGCCGCTATGACGCCGCTGCGCTTCCTGATCCTCGACGAGCACACCGCCGCGCTGGACCCGAAAACTGCTGAAATCATCATGGAGCGGACGGACAAAGTGATCCGCGAGAAAAATCTGACTGCTATGATGGTAACCCATAACCTTCGCCACGCCGCAGAGTACGGCGACCGGATTCTTATGATGAACCAAGGTAAGATCGTTCTTGACCGCGCCGGAGAGGAGAAGAAAAACACCTCGATGGACGACATTCTGTCCATGTTCAACCACATTTCAACCCAGTAAGTTAATCGTTTTTTGGGAAGATAAAAACACGGCCCGGTAGGTAGTCCGGGCGTACCCGCGAGGGTATCAGTAACCTGCCTCCTTGGTTGTCCATTCTTCCCTTCTATGCAAACGCATGAAGGAGGAACATAAATATGGATACCGGTTACGCAAAACTCACCGTCTGCTTTGACCCGCCGTTCTGGATCTGCCTGTATGAACGGGGAACCGCACAGGCATGGGAAGTCTGCAAGATCGTCTTCGGCGCGGAACCAGCCGACGCGCAGGTCTATGCCTATCTCCTGGAAAATTGGCGGAAACTGCCGTTCAGCCCTCCGGTAAAAGGTGCGCCTATAACGGAGGCAAAAGTCAATCCCAAACGCCGGCAGCGCGAAATCAAGAAAGCATTAAGCGCTCCTGCCATCGGCACAAAGGCGCAGCAGGCGTGGAAGCTTCAGCAGACAGAAGGCAAGGCTGCCCGCCGCCAGCGTACAAAAGAGGAGCGGCAGGCGGAAGCAGAGCGGAAGTACGCCCTCCGCCAGGAGAAACGGAAGGAGAAACACCGGGGCCATTAAACCACGGGCTGACATGTCAGGCCGCAAATTATACAGAAAAAAGCGCTGTCCATTGGACGGCGCTTTTTTTCGTGCATTCGCAGTTACCGCTGACCGATGTAGTCACAGATCAGCGCGGCGGTCTTTTCGGGGCCAATCGAACTGTCCACAGTCAGCTCATACTGCCGGGCGTCCCCCCACTCCCGGCCGGAGATGCTCTTATAGTAAGCGCTCCGGGCGGCGTCGGAACGGGTTATGCTCTTCTGGCCCTCAACTTCCGTGTCGCCATACATCTCCATAACCTTCTGCACACGGTACGTTTTCGGCGCATGGATAAAAATCCGCACCACATCCTTTCGGTCCCGGAGCACATAATCCGCGGCCCGCCCGATGATGACGCAGGAACCTTGGTCGGCAATCATATGGATGGCCTTTTCCTGGGCGATTACCGCCTGCCGGACAGCGCTGGTACTCAGGTATAGCTCCCGCATGACGGCATTCTCGTCAGAGTTGATGCCGGAGATGAATTCCTTGGTCAAGCCGCTTTTCTGGGCGGCCAGGGCAGTCATTTCCTTGTAGTTGCAAGGAACACCCAGCTTCTCCGCCACCATCTGGCCGATGCGCTTCCCGGCGGTGCCGTGTTCCCGGGCAATCGTGATGATCACGCCGGGGCGGGACTCCTGGAGGAGTGTCCCAGCGGTCTCCGGTCCTGCTGCGTCAGCCTGGCTGAGGTGCTTCCAAACCTGGGCGACTACCGCCGCTGTGATTACAATGGCAATGATGTCCGCCGCAGGCGCAGACCAGAGGATGCCCATGATCCCCATTTGTATCGGCATGACGATGGCAAGTACGATCAGCAGGATATCCCGCAGGACAGAGAGGGGAACAGCGGCCTTGGCATGTCCGATGGATTGGAGGAACATGGCGCAGGCCTTTTGCAGGCATGTGAAGGTGACCAGCGACAGGTAAATCCGCAGGCAGCCGACGGCAAAGTTGGAATACAGTTCGCCGCCGTCGCTGCCGAACATGCGCACAAAGACCATCGGAATGCTCTCAAACAGAACCGTAGCAATGATGCACACAGTCAGGGTGGAGAGCACCACCAGCCTGAAGGTTTCTTTAACACGGCTGTACAGGCGGGCGCCGTAGTTGTAGCCCATAATCGGCAGGGCGCCGGCTGTGATGCCGCAGGCGATATTCAGGATGATCTGGAAGAGCTTGATGATGACAACGAACGCGGACAGGGGGATGTCTGGGCCATAGATGCTCTGTTCGCCGTAGGATTTCAACAAGATATTGTTTACGATGGTTGTTGCCACGATACACAGTTGGGTGAGGAAACTGCCGCAGCCCAGGGGCAGGACAGGCTTGAGGTATTTCCAGCTGGGAACGAAGTCACTGGCTTTTACCCGGAAGACGCGGCTGCGGCGCAGATAGGCGATGCAGACGAGGAAGCTGACGAACTGGCCGAAGATGGTGGCGTAAGCCGCGCCCTTAATGCCCAGGTCCAGTACAAAAATGGCAACTGGGTCACCGATCATGTTGATGACCGCGCCCACCATCATGGCAGCCATGGAGTATTTCGGGCTTCCGTCGGCACGGATGATCGAGGCCAAGGTGTTTTGCACCAGGGCCAGGGGCATCATGATGAAAATGATGCTGCCGTAATCCCGGGCCAGCGCGATGGTGGCTTCCGTTGCGCCGAGCGTATACAGAATACTATCTCCAAAAGCGTAGCACACAGCGATGATAACCACGCCGGAAGCGAAAGAACCCAGGATGCTGTTGGCTGCGGAGCGTCCGGCCGTCGAGGTATCGCCCCGTCCCTGGGAGAGGCTGAGGAAAGTTGCCATGCCGTCTCCGAACAGCACGGAAGCGCCCCAGCCTACGACGGTGATAGGGAAGACAATCCCCGTGGCGGCGTTGCCCAGGTAGCCGATGCCGTTGCCTACGAAAATCTGGTCTACAATATTGTAGAGGCAGGAAATGATGAGGGCCAGGGTGCTGGGGATGGCAAATTGCAGGAGCAGCTTTCCTACGCGTTCCTGGCCTAGATAGTTATTTTCTTCCATGATAAATACCCTCCTTTGATGTGTACGCGGCCAAAAAAAGAGCGCATGCTGCCGCATGCGTTCCCTTACAAAAAACGACGCACGCGAAACATTACCGTACCGTGATCAGATTTACGTGCAATGCACCACATGTGTCGTTGAATGGCCATATTCTGTTGACGCTGTTTAGTATAACAAAGGTTTCTTTCAAAAGCAAAGGTCATTTTTCACAAATTCTTTGCAGGAAAAAACCAGCGGTATAGGGCGTCTATCGCCAAAATTCGACCGTTTTGGAAGCGGTTCCCCATGTTCCTGGCTTGAGCGCTGCGGTTCTCTTCGAATGTTAACCTGCGTTGCTTGCAGCAATGGGCAGTTTTCCTGTACAATAGCCATAACAACGGAAGGGAGGTTGTTCAAAATGTTAAGCGAAAACATTAAAGTAGCCTGAAAATCTAAAGGACTCTCGCAAGAAGAGCTTGCGATCAAGCTGCATGTGGTGCGGCAAACCATCTCAAAATGGGAACAAGGACTGTCGGTTCCGGATTCTGATCTGTTGGTCTCCCTGTCGGAGGCGCTTGAAACACCGGTAAGCACTTTACTTGGCGAAACGGTTATTGAGCCGGAAGTTGACCGCTTAAAAGTGATTTCGGAAAAGCTGGAGATTATAAACTTGCAGCTCGCGCAAAAAAAGGCAGCAAGGCAAAAAACGCTTTACTGGCTGTTTATCCCATTCTATGCGGTCATACCTGTAATTTTTGCGGCATTGGCAGCATTCAACAGCCCTTACTTGGGTTGGGATTATAGTGACCCTGAAACCGCCGTTTTCGGAGCAGCTTTTCATGTTTCCGAATGGGTGTTTGTCCGGGCAGCGCCTTTCATCCTGATCGGAGCAATCATCGGAATTTTCGTTACATGGAAAAAAACATAAAGCGGACCTGCTTATGGAGAAAACCGCAAAACCATTTCCTCAAACTTCGAAAGAGCTTCCTGGTCGGTAATCGGCACGAACTTCTGCTTAAGCACGGCTTCCTTAATTTTTCCGGTAATATGCCGATAAAAGAATTAGATGTTTCATTGCCTGGAAGCTGGAGGGACAGCCGATGCTGGTTTGTTATCTGCAAATGCTCGATACGCCGGAGGAAAAAATTCGGTTTGAGCAAATCTATCTGAAATACCGCGGCCTTATGTACCATGTGGCCGACAGGATTCTGCACAACCGCCAGGATGCAGAGGACACCGTGCATAACGCTTTTTTGCAGATCATCAAGCATTTCAAAAAGTTCCAGGATACCCGTTTAGAAGATTTGACCCCGCAAATTGTGGTCCTGACCAAGAATGAGGCCATTTCCTTTCTGCGGAAAAAGAAAAACGAGGCCCCGCTGGAGGATGGAGAATCCCTTGCCGATGCATCCGAGGCTATCCTGGATTACCAAGCGCTGGTGGACAGCTTTACCCGTCTGCCGCAAACCTATCGGGCCGTTATGGAAATGAAATTGCTGCTGGGTTACTCTGACGGAGAGATTGCCGCCAAGCTGGGGCTGACAAAAACAGCCGTCAGCACCCGGATCAACCGGGGCCGTCTGCTCCTGCGGAACATCGTAGAGCAGGAGGGCTTCTTGCGGGAAGCATAGGCCTGGGAAGCATCTATATGCATTATACATTTTTGGACCTTTTTGTTTTTTATGAGAATCCGCCCCCTCGCTGCGTTTATCATAGTGAGGCGGCGGATGATTGTTTATTTGGCAGCCCAAACGCCCTCCGAAGCGAAAGACGGATTTTTCCCCAAATTCAACCAATTGCAAAAAAATTGCAATTCCTGTGAGAATCCGGCGGCTCTTTGCGTTAATGATAATAGAGGACAATTCCTGTACGCAGACCACACAAATGGAAAGGAGCCGCTTTCTATGCAAATCAATAATTATGTAAGCAGTGTGATTGCCCGTGACCAAGCAAAATTTGAAAAAACGCCTGCGGTCAAAAAGGCCGCAAAAGAGAAAGCTCAAGCCGCTTTAACAGATGATGTTGTCGCGCAGATCAAAGAACACGCCAAAAAGGATGCCCAGGTGAACGTCTATCAGCAGAAGGACTACATCCAGATGATCAACGCCCATAAACAGCAGCGCGTATCTCCAAACCGTCAGCAAGCGATTTCCCGGGCAACTTTGGCAATGAACAGCGCAGTCAGGGGAACAGGCGGCGGCAACCTTCTCTCCATGCTGCTGGGGGAGTATTCCATGAAGGCGTGGATGGGAGGACTGGTGACAACCGCCGAGGTCTGTGCGCCCAATGGGGAGATGATTGCCGCCTTTAACAGCAGCGGCGGCTGGATGGAGATTTCTACAGAAGCGGAATATCAGTTTTTGCACCAAGCGGATCAAATTTACTCGGATGCGTTTAAGGAAGCCCGTGAAGAAATCAACGCCGCATCGAAAAGTCCTGCGCTGGAACCCGCCGGCGAAACAGCCTTTGATACACGTGTGTAATTAAGGAGGGAGCAGTATGGTCAGCCCATTGTCAAACAGAACCGGCACGCCAGTGAAGTGGGGACAAAGCCCTAAAACGCAGAAGGCGGAAAAAAGGACCGCCAAAAACGCCATGACCGATGGCTTTATCGCTCGAATCAAGGCATACGCAAAGGAAGACGCCAAACAAGGCATCTATATGTCGCCAGAATTTAACCAAATGCGAATTGCCCATATGAAGCAATCGGTTTCCCCTGACCGTGACGGACCGAAGGCCGAGGTGATGTCCGCAATCCAGGCGGCGTTAAAAGAACCGCACCCGATGCTGCAAGCGGTGGAGAAGCTGCTGGAAAAACTGTCGGGAGGCGGCTCCGCAAACCTTAAAATCAGTTCGATTCATCAGGCTGCTGAGATTTATGCGCCGAACGGTGAGAATATTGCAAGCTATAATAGCCTTGGTGGAGGGTGGACGGATATACAGACGAAGGAAGAACATAAATTTTACAGCGAAACGGCTTTCGTCTATTTACAGGCGTTTCGGGAAGCCCGCGCAGAAATGAAAGCTGCGGCGGAAGTTCCTGCGGCGGAATCCGCCAGCGAAGCATCCTTTGATACACGCGTATAAGAAACGCGGTTGCAGGATTTCAGCGCATGCAGGAAGGGGGAATCTGATTGACCGGCCAAGCGTTGGATGATTTAGCCCGCCGGGTGATGCTGGATGCGGCCCGCCAGGAGTATGGCGGCCTTATGGCGGAAATGCCGGAACACGACTTTTCACCGGATTTTGAAAAGAAAATGCGCAGGCTGGTCCGCCAGGCCAATCATCCCATACGCTATCGGTTTGTTCAAACGGCGGCCTGCTTTCTGCTGGCGGCGCTTCTGTGCGGATGTACCGTCCTGGCCGTCAGCCAGGAGGCACGTGCGGCGTTTGTGGGATGGATCAGGGAACTGCATCAGGAGTGGTTCTCCTACCACTATGCCGGTGGACGGGAAGATGCGCCTAGACGTACCGTTTATTACCCTGCGGAGCTTCCAAACGGTTACCGGGAGCTCGAAGCCCCAAAACTTGGCGCGTTTGTCCACGCGCTCTATGAAGGAGAAGACGGCTCCCTGCTGTCATTTGCCTATCAGCTGGGCACAGAGACCATGACGTTCCATGTAGAATGGGAGGACGCGGAAATACAGCAGGTGATGGTATCCAGTACAAACGCTGACTTCTACCAAAATGATATGGGCGGCTCCAATGTCCTCGTATGGACGGATGAAGCGCAGGGGATCGTATTTTGGCTTGCGGCTCCGCTTGATCAGGAAGAATTGATTCGAATAGCGGAGAGCCTCCGGGAATCCGAGCCGCTGGATTGGGTCTACCGTCCCACATGGCTGCCTGGGCCTGTTATTTTGGTTTCGTCTGTGGAAGCAGACGGCGAGGGAAATACGGTCTATGAAACCGGTGAAGGGGACCTCATTACGTTCTGTTATTCAAAAAGCGGAACGACTCCTTATGCGGAGCAGGCAAACGGGCAGGAGGTTGCGCTGAAAAATGGCAAAGCAATGCTGTATTCGCCGGAAGAAAGCGGCGCGGATTTTGCGCTGACATGGGCGGACAGCAAAACAGGATATGCGTTTTGGTTAATTTCCCAAATGCCAGTGGAGGATATGATCCAGTTTGCGGAGAGTGTAAACATCTATGACCATACGATCAACAGCGCTTTTGACCGCGAGCCTTTTGGGGATGAACTTATCATGGCGCCTCCATGCGAAAAGGTGAGGCAGGCGCTTACAGACGAATTTATCACAAGCGTGAAGGCGTATGCGAAACACGACGCCGGGGTGGGCGTTTATATGCAGAGCGACTATCATAAAATGGTAAACGACTATATGAAGACGTGCATATCCCCAGAACGGGACGCCGCGATTGAGCAGGTCTCCAAGTTGATGGAAACGTATACGGACGCGGACAGTCCGCCTAGCTGCCATGTCCTTATCCTGATCGAGCCGTTCCATTTTGCAAGTATCATTGCCTCCGGCGGCCAAACCATCACGCACATCTATGACATAAATGGCCGCATGATTGCCAGTTACAACAGCGCCGGCGATTCCTGGATATTCATTTCAACGCTTGAGGAATTGCAGTTTGGTTATACGGTGACTCAAATATACGCGGCAGCTTTTCGAGAGGCTCGTGCGCAAATGGATACAGCGGCATAAAGTCATCAAAAATTCCCTCCCTGTTACCTTTCGCGTTGATAAAGGCCTATAAACTTTTTTCTTCTAAATGACGGAATCAGCAGTTACCCATAAACGAGTAACTGCCTAATAAATCGGAATTTGAAGCTCTATTTCAAATGTATATTATCTGTATCGGAATGCAATTTCATGATTTTCGTATACTGCCGGACAGGAGATTCCTTTGAAACTCCCATTTTCAGACACAAACCAATGATCTTCCTTTCATAAATCCTTATCAAACATTGCTTCATCAAATCCATCTTCACATACGAGTGCATCAAAAAAGTCTTTAAATTCTGACGCACTGGGGTACGGATAAAAATCACCAGAAACCCAAAAAGTTTCACGATTTGTAACTACTATCTTTCCAAGTGCAGCATTTTTATAGATAAGTTCCATCATTTGGCTTCCTTCCATAAATTCCGATTCATTGCTCTGATTATAGCACAGCCAGTCTTTTTGCTTCAAGCTGTGATTTGCAAAATCGCCAGTGCCCGGTTCCATCAACGCGAAATGTAAGATCATTAAAAATTTCTCCCGGATGTTGTAATATTTTTCTCTCCCCCGCCGTTTACTTATTGGATTTATGCCAATTCAACACAAAGGAGGAGACCTTTTATGCTTGCGGTCTGTCTCGCCATGCTGGAAACCGAACAGGACCAGCGGCGGTTTACGCGGCTTTTTGAGGCCTACGAGAAAAAAATCTACGCAATAACCCTGCACATCCTGGGGAATTCAGCCCGGGCGGAGGACGCCGCCCAGCAAACCTGGCTCCAGCTCCTGCGGAACTGGGAACGGGTCTCCGCCCTGCCTTGGAAGGAGACGGAGGGCTATGTGGTCACCGCCGCCAAGAACGCTGCCTTGGACATCCTCCGGGCGGAACGGAAAACCACAACCTTCCCGGAGGACTGGGATCCTCCGGCCCAGGAGGAACACCAGGAGGAATACGAATACCTGATTTCCCTGATCCGTGCCCTGCCGGAGAACTACCGGCGGATTTTAGAGCTCAAATGCGTGGAGGAGCAGACCAACCGGGAAATTGCCCGGCGGCTGCATATCAAGGAGTCCACGGTAGCTGTCCGCATCCTGCGGGGCAGGGCCATGCTGAAAGAGAGTCTGGAAAAGGAGGGATATTCCTATGAGGCAGTTTGACGCCCTTTTGCGTCAGGGGTTGATGGACGCCAACCTGTCCCAATATGAAAGCCTTCTCCGTCAGGCGGAAGCCAAAGAACCCGATTTCTCTCCCCGATACCGCCGGGAACGGATGCGTCTGTTGGCGTCCCCTTGGAATTGGATGAAACGGCAGGCCCAGCCTATACTGCGCCGGAAAATTATCCGGGGCGTAGCTGCAGCGGTTGCCGTCATTCTGCTGGTTACGGCGGCAGCGGCCATTGCTGTTCCGTTGTGGATTGCTTTCTTTGGCGGGCTGGACCAGCGGCAGCAGGAAATCGTGGGTGACATGGAAATCAGCGGCGGGGAGGCAAATAAAACCGCATCGGAAAGCCTCTTGCCGCCGCCAGTGGAGCACGACGGCGTAACGGTCACACCCCTGCGCCTCCTGGGCGCGAAAAACCAGCTTTACCTGGTGCTGGAAATTCGTGCGCCAGAGGGAATCGTGTTCTCTCAGGAGGACCGCTATCACCTTTGGGGCTCCCTCAGATGGCCTGAGAACAAGCCGCAAAATGAAATGCTCGGTTACTCCGGCGGCTTCACGGTGGTGGAGGCCGGAACCAGGGAAGCCAATGTGCTGGTGGGCGTTGTGGAGGAAACTGCGTCCTTCGGCATAGGCGGCTGCACCTACCGTATCCACAGTCTTGACCAATATACGGCGGACGGCGAACAAAAAACCGTGTTCGGAGGCTGGGACCCGGAGAAAGGGCCTATGGATTCCTGGGACATCCTGATCCCGGAGGACCTGAACCGGGACCAAGTGCTGGAGCCTATGGTGGAGGGTATAACCATGACAGAGGGGCAGAAAACGATGACGC
>JAAWGR010000050.1 GCA_022795445.1 Oscillibacter sp.
TGCGATTGAACATTGAACTAATAACACGTTAGTAACAACGGCGGCGGGAAACCCTGATGCTTCAAGGGTTTCCGCCGCTGTTCAAAATATTGTACCATAACCTCATGGTTTCGTCAAAGCCTTGTTTTGCCAAGATATGCTCAAACGCAGCGTTCAAGAAACTGCCACAGGCATTGACAGAAAGAAGCGGCGTGACCTTATCATCACGCCGCGCTTTTGAACAATCGCCGCTTATAGCGCTTCAAGCAAAGAATCCCCCATCCTCCGGCTTTTCCGCGGTGAACGAACTGGCGTCTTTCAGCCATCCCATCAGCTCCGCGTCAATTTCCGCGGGCTGGAAGACGGTCGTATGGTGGGTCCAGTGGTTGAGATGCGGCTCTTGTCCAACCTTCACGCGGGAGGAGCAGAGCTTTTTCCCTAAAAAGAATGTCAGCACGATATACGGGTCGGCACACTCCATCGCCCGGCCGGGTTTTGCAAAGGATACACAGGCAAACGTGTGGTCATTCCCAAAGGAAATTTGGGTTCTCTGCACATTGACCGTAACATTCTGGATCTCGGAGAGCACACGGTTCTCCAAAGTTTCGTACAGGGGAAGGGCGCCAGGATTCTGGTGCAGAAACTGCATAGCCGCTGGATTCATCTTAATGCCTCCTAAACATCCGCCTTACTCCATTCATTTTACAGACATTGTATGACGCGAAGTGTCTTCTGTCAAGGCAAAAAAATTGGGGATTTCCAGAATTTTCCCTGTCTTTCTCTTGCTTTTTTTCCAAAATTGTGCTATCGTGATAAACGCTAAACAAAAAACGAAGGAGGTCAATCAAATGACTTACTCTATACGCCCCCGCGGCGTTTGTTCGCAAGAAATGCAAGTTGACGTCGACGAACAGGGCATCATCCAGGACCTGCGGGTCATAGGGGGATGCAGCGGCAATCTCCAAGGGATTGCGGTACTGGTGCGGGGAATGCCCGCGAAGGAGGCCATCGAACGCCTGCGGGGTATCCGGTGCGGATTTCGGGAGACATCTTGCCCGGACCAATTTGCGCGTGGGCTTGAGAAAGCGTTGGAGCAGGCGTAAGGGACTATGAAAATCGTATTGGTCATCGACCAGTTTGACGACGCAAATAACGGCACAACGATCAGCGCCCGGCGCTTCGCTACTGCACTCAAAGAACATGGGAACGAGGTGCGGGTGATCGCAACGGGAAAGCCGGCGGATTATAAATACGCAGTACGGCAGATGAAATTCTTCCCGATTGTAGAACATCTGATCACCAGCCAGGGAATGCGGCTGGCGATTCCCAACCGGCACGTTTTTGAAAAAGCCGCCGCTTGGGCGGATGTGGTCCACTTTATGATGCCGTCGCCACTGTCGATCATGGGACTGAAACACGTGGAGCGGCTGAACATCCCCCACACCGCGGCGTTCCACTGCCAGCCGGAGAATATCACCTTCACCTTGCACCTGGGCAACAGCCGCCGGGCAAACGATTTTGTCTACAGTAAATTTCGGGATACGTTTTTCAACCGCTTCACCCACATCCACTGCCCCAGCAACATGATCGCAAACCAGCTGCGGGAACACGGGTACACCGCCCAGCTGCATGTGATTTCAAACGGCATCAGTCCCCAGTATACCTATGGGAGATCTCCAAAAGAGGACTGGATGAAGGACCGCTTCCAAGTGTTGATTGTGGGCCGCTACGCGGGCGAAAAACGGCAGGACGTGCTGATCAAGGCGTGTACCCAGTGCCGCCATGCCAGGGAAATCCAGGTAATTTTGGCAGGAAAGGGGCCGCTGGAAAAGAAATACCGGCGGCTGGCCCAGAGCTTGCCGAATCCAGCTGTGATGGAGTTTTATGAGCCTGCACGGCTGCTGGAAATCCTGCATATGGCAGACCTGTATGTTCACACTTCCGATGCAGAAATCGAGGCTATGAGCTGTATGGAAGCATTCGCCTGCGGGCTGGTGCCCGTGATTGCGGACTCTCCCCGGTCGGCAACGCCGCAGTTTGCTTTGGATGAGCGAAGCCTATTCCCCGCAGGAGACAGCGCCGCCCTGGCAGAGCGGATTGACTGGTGGTTCGAGCACCCAAGCGAACGGGAAGAAATGGGCAAACGCTATGCTGAACACGCGAAACAGTACGCGCTGTCCCGTTCCATTGAGCAAACGGAGGAGATGTTTCGGCAGGCAATTGCGGAAAACGAGCCATAAACCGGAATAAGAGGAATGTGCAATGGACAACGCAGGAGCCCATCCGCCGTTGTCCATTGCCTGTTTTTGTCCGCCGCTTGTCCAGGAACCGTGCCGCAGGGGCGGCCCTTGCATTCCAAGCGGGAAAGTGCTATACTTGGCCCACATAAAACAGCGGATATTTGCCACACTATACCAACGAGGTGCCTCATGTATCATACCGTTCTTTTCGATCTCGACGGAACCCTCCTTAATACCATCGACGACCTGGCCGGCGCCGGAAACTGGGTCTGCCGGCAAAACGGATGGCCGGAATACACAACCGCAGAGTTTATGACGATGGTAGGCCATGGCATTCCTAACCTGGTTTCCCAGTTCTCTCCGGAGGACTGCCGGAATCCGGAACGGCTAAAGGAAACCCTCCGGCAATTCACAGAATACTACGGCGCACACAATCTGGACAAAACGGCCGCTTATCCCGGCATCCCCGCCCTGCTGGACCGTCTGAAGGCCGCCGGAGTACAGATGGCAGTATACTCGAATAAGGCCGATGCATTGAGCCGCATGATCATCAGCCGCTTTTTTCCCGGCGTATTCACCTTGGTACGCGGAAAGGTGGAGGGTGTGCCTGTAAAGCCGGACCCTGCCGGTGTGCGGGGCATCCTGCAGGAATTGGACGCGGATATGACGGCAACCATCTTCGTGGGAGACAGCAGTGTCGACGTTCATACCGCGCATAACGCAGGGCTGCCTGCCTGCGGCGTGACCTGGGGGTTCCGTTCCCGGCAGTCGCTGGTGGAGGCTGGGGCGGATTTCCTGGCCAATACCACTGGGGAACTGGAGGCTGTTTTAATGGAGGACATCCTATGCTATTGACTTTCGACCAGGTGGCGGAACTGCTGGATGAGATCATCGAGTCCTTCCCTCCGCCGCTCTTTGAGGAATTGAACGGCGGCGTCAACCTCTTGGACGAAGCAGTCCCGGACCCAGAGATTCCCAGGCTTTACACCATGGGCCACTATTGCCACGACTATCTGGGACGGTATATCAACCTATATTATGGTTCTTTCGCGGCTATGGCGAAACTGGAATTTTGGACCTTTGAGGACTGGAAATACCAGCTCCGCAAAACCTCCGCCCATGAACTGACCCACCATATGGAAACCCGTTCGGGCCTCCATGCCCTGGATGACCAGGATGCGGAGGAAATGGCTGCGTGGCGGGAGGAACGGAAGGCGGAAGATGGTTGAGATCACAAAAAAAGCCAAGGGATACGGTCTTTTAAGCCGCCGCCGTGAGGAACTGATGGGCATTGCGATGCTTTGGGTCATGCTGTTCCACGCCTATGCGTTCCATTTTCAGGTCGCCGCCCTGGATACGGTGAAAGAACTGGGATTCAGCGGCGTGGACGGATTTTTCCTGCTGTCGGGGGTGGGGTTGTACGGCTCCATTGTCCGGCGGGAATCGGAACCCTTCTCGGCGTATTTTGCCCGGCGCTGCGCCCGGGTCTTACCCGCCTACTGGCTGGTCGTCGGCATATACAGCCTGTGGCTGCGGGCGCAGGGACGGATCTCTCTGAAAACAGCGCTGTGGAGCCTGTCTACATTCCATTACTGGTTCCATATCCCCGGCTCCTTTAACTGGTATATCCCCGCGCTGCTGCTTTTTTATTTGCTTGCGCCGTTCTGGGTACGCTTGCTGCGGCGGAGCCGCTGCAAGGGGCTGCTGACCATTCTGGCGTTCCCGGCGGCCTATGGGCTGTACCGGCTGTCCATTCCGGTGGGGCTAAATTATATGTCAGACTTCCTGGACCGGGTCCCTGCTTTTGCGTTGGGCCTCCTGGCGGGCTGCTGCATCTCGGAAGGCACGCCGCTGACCCGGAAGCACGCCGCCGCTTGGGCCGCCGGGGCTGCGGCGGGCGCTGTGACCGCCTTCCTGCTGGCCCGGGGCGTCCTGTACATCTCAACCTGCTACATTGCCGCCGCCTTCGTGATGCCGCTCTGCCTGTTTTTTGCAAAAACGCTGGATGTTTTGCATTGGGAACCGCTGTGCCGGATTTTGCGGTTTTTTGGGACATACAGTTTGGAGATTTACCTGCTGAATGTGGTTGTTACCCGTGAGTTTGAGACACTGGCCCCCTGGTTTGACCGGGACGGGCGTCATGCGGCGTATTATTTGACGGTTTACGCGCTGAATCTGCTGCTGGCTTATTTACTGCACAATGGGATTGAGAAAATCCTTCGTCCCAAGGTGCGGGCACTGCTGCGCAAGGCATAAGGAAAAGGGACGGCAATGCCGTCCCTTTTTTGGCGTGCTGCTATGTAGAAGCGTTTTACCAGTGACCAGCCTCCGTCCGCCGCCACTCGCTGCGGTTGCCGACTTGGATGTTATAGAGGGTACGGGTCAAGGTAGTCATCTCGTCTTCGTTCAGCTGGGCAAACAAAAGACCGTAGCGGAATTTTCCCGGGCTATGCTCTGTGACCCGGATCACCTGGCCAAGGAAATTCATAGGCACATAATCCTCAATCTGGCATTTCATCCGCAGGACTTCTCCCTCTGCGTGGAGAAACTCCGACTGGACGCAGGCGCCGCCGGTACTGATGTCGACGAGGACGCATTCCTCCGGGTTTTCGCAGCGCGTATCATGCTGGTAGAAGAGGGATGCAGGGGCATTCACAGGCAAGCGGAAGGTTTCCCGGTGTTCGTCGTGGGTTTGCACGGAGAGGTCCTTCAATTTGCAAGCGGTACGGGTGGATTCCTGGATGACAGCGCTGATGGAAAAGGGAACCATTTTTTTGGTAAAACCGTGGACAATGACGGTTTTGCCAGGGTCACAGAGTTCAAAGGAGAGCCAGCCGGGGAGGCGTTCGATGGTCATGCTCTTCGCTGTGAACGCAGTCAGCCGTCCGGTGAGGAACGGGCGGCCGTCTTTCTGGAAGACGTCCAAGTTCATATTGTTGTAAAGGTCAGGAAAGCCCTCTGGTTTTTCTTCTTTCTTCGGGGGCGGGACGTACGTATAATCATTTCGGTCGAACAGGAAGGAAAAAAGCCCCATAAATAAGCCACCTCTTTACCCGATATTAGAGTGAAGCCCGAAAGCTACTTTATATCGTAAATATTATAAACGATTCTGCACAGGATTGTCAAGAGGGAGCCTTCTTTGGGGAGTAACCAAATGCGCTTTGCATAGCCTCTGCCCATTTGGGGAATTCTATCGAAAATACGAAACAAAGAGGTAGCGATATGAACCAGAAACGCGTCGGGAAACGCACCATTGCCTTGGAGCATCCCCCCTCCGTGATCTCATTTGCCAACATCGGCGGAAAAATGGAGGGTGAGGGGCCCCTCCGGGAATATTTCGACGAGCTCAGTGAGGATTCCTTCTTTGGTGAAAAAACCTGGGAAAAGGCCGAATCCATCATGCAGAGGAAGGTCCTTGCCCGTGCGCTGGAACAGGCTCGCCTTAAGCCTCAGGACTTGGATTATATCTTCGCCGGCGACCTGCTGAACCAATGCATCGGCTCCTCCTTCGGTCTGCGGGACTTCGGCGTCCCCTTCTACGGCCTCTATGGCGCATGCTCCACGATGGGGGAATCCCTCTCCCTCGCCGCGATGCTAATTGACGGCGGCTTTGCCGCAAAAGCAGCCGCTATGACTTCTTCCCACTTCTGCACTGCCGAACGGCAATACCGGATGCCGGTCCCCTATGGCAACCAGCGGACGCCTACCGCCCAATGGACGGCCACTGCCGCAGGCTGCACCATCCTGGCGGACGACGGACCTGGGCCATATATTACCCACATCACCTGCGGCAAAATCGTGGACAAGGGCATCGCTGACGCCAATAATATGGGCGCCGCCATGGCACCCGCGGCCTACGACTCCCTCGCCGCCTTCTTCCGCGACACGGAGACCAAACCCCAAGACTATGACCTTGTAATCACCGGCGACTTGGGCGAACTGGGCCACGCCATTGTGCGGGACTTCTTTTCCAAAGACGGCATCAAACTGGGCAAAAATTTCCAGGATTGCGGCCTGCTGATCTACGACCGGGAACGGCAGGATATGCACGCGGGCGGGTCCGGCTGCGGCTGCTCCGCCTCCGTGCTGAACGGATACCTCTTGACCGAAATGCGGCGGGGCAAGTGGAAAAAAATCGTGTTCGCCCCCACAGGCGCCCTCCTGTCCCCTACGTCCAGCTTCCAAGGGGAATCCATCCCCTCTATCTGCCATGTCCTGTGCATTTCTATGGAAAAATAAAGAGAAAACCGCGGCGGAAGCCATTGGTTTTGTCAAACTTTCCAAAACCCGCCCTGCCGACGCATTTTGCGTTGACAAGGCGGGCGTTTTTCTTTTATAATGCAGCTGAGAGAGCAAAGGCGCCCCCTCTGGGTGCTTGTGCTCATTTTTTATTCCCATTTTATCGAAAAGGAGACTGCGTATGGCGCGATATACCAAAGAAGATATCCTTCGGCGGGTGCAGGATGAAGACATCCAGTTCATCCGGATGCAGTTCACCGACATCTTTGGGCAGCTGAAAAACGTTGCCATCACCGCCTCCCAGATCCAGCGGGCGGTCAACAATGAGATCATGATGGACGGCAGCTCCATTGAGGGCTTTGTGCGGATCGAAGAATCCGACCAGTACCTCTGGCCTGACCTGGATACCTTTGCCGTTCTGCCCTGGCGGCCCCAGTACGGAAAAGTGGCGCGGCTGATCTGCGACGTCCACAATCCCGACGGTTCCCCCTTCGCCGGAGACCCGCGGAATGTCCTGAAGCAGGCCCTGGAAGCGGTGAACGCCTTGGGCTACACCTTCAATGCCGGACCAGAATTAGAATTCTTCCTCTTCCAGACCGACGAGAGCGGCCGCCCAACCACCCAAACCGGCGATGAGGCAGGTTATTTCGACCTCGGCCCCCTGGACCACGGAGAGAGCACCCGGCGGGAAATCTGCCTGGCCCTGGAGGAAATGGGCTACGAAATCGAAGCCAGCCACCATGAAGTCGCCGCCGGACAGCATGAGATCGACTTCAAATACACCGACGCCCTTCATGCCGCCGACAACATCATGACCTTCAAACTGGCGGTCAAAACCCTGGCACAAAAAAACGGCCTGCACGCAACCTTCATGCCCAAACCCGTCTGCGGCACAGCCGGGAGCGGAATGCACATCAACATGTCCCTCTTCCAGGACGGGCGGAACGTCTTCTACGACAAAACTGCGCCCAGGCAGCTCTCGCCGCTGGCTTACCACTTCATCGCCGGACTGCTGGCCCATGTCCAGGGGTTCTGCGCATTGTCAAACCCGCTGGTAAACTCATACAAACGGCTTGTGCCAGGATATGAAGCCCCCTGCTACCTGGCCTGGTCCTCCTCCAACCGCTCGGCGCTGGTACGCATCCCGGACCCTCGGGGACAAGGCACCCGCGTGGAACTGCGGAGCCCTGACCCATCCTGCAACCCATACCTGGTGTTCGCGGCATGCCTCGCAGCAGGCCTGGACGGCATAAAACAAAAACGGGTCCCGCCGCCGGAAACCACCGAAAACATCTACGCCATGGACGCGAAGCAGCGGGCGGAACGGGGCATCCAAAACCTGCCCGGAAGCCTGGGAGAAGCCATCCACGCACTCTTGGCGGACCCAACTATCACTGGCGTCCTGGGCGAACACCTCACCCGCCAATACACCGCGGGCAAACTGCGGGAATGGGAAGAATACCGGACACAAGTGTCCCAATGGGAGCTGGACCGTTACCTTGTGACCTATTAGCCGGCGGGGTGCAGGGGGAACCGTTCCCCCTGCCGGGGTGTGCAGAGGGGCAGAGCCCCTTTGCAAGCTGCCAGGAAAGGGGAGGCCTATGGATTTCATCATTGCCTTTTCCAACGCCGAAGCACAGCGCCGTATCCGGCGGCTGCTGGAAAGCGGCGGCTGCCGCCCGGCGGTTTGCTGTACCTCCGGCGGGGAAGCCATCCGCGCTGCCCGAAACATAGAAAATTCCATCATCATCTGCGGCTTTCGTCTGCCAGACATGACGGCCAACGAACTGGCGGCGGACCTGCGGGGACGGGCAGCGGTACTGGTGGTGTCCAGTGCGGCGAACGTCGACCTCTGCGAAGGGGAAAACCTGTACAAATTAGCAACCCCCGCGCCGCGTGCAGAATTCTTCGCAATCCTGGACCTGTTGGGACGTTCCAAGGAAACGCTCCGCCGCCGTCCGCCGCCCCGACGGGACGGAGAGGAATGCCGGCTGATCGAGAAGGCCAAAAAACTGCTGATGGACGTCAACCGCATGACCGAGGCAGAGGCCCACCGCTTTTTACAAAAGCAGAGCATGGACACAGGGCTGAAACTAACAGAGACGGCGCAAACAGTCATCGATTCTTTCACACGCTAAACTGTCAAATCTTGACAATTATCGACAAATGTTTAATAACAATCGTTTGTACTTTATTTTACATCAGATCATGCAGCCGACAATCCTGCATTTTCCGAATCCATAACCGTAGGGAGTGATTTAAATATGTATACATCGCCACTGTACAGCCCGCAGTTTGAGCACGACGCCTGCGGCATCGGGGCCGTGGTGGACCTGCGGGGCCGCAAGAGCGGGCAAACCGTAGACAACGCATTACAAATCGTCGAAAAGCTGGAGCACCGGGCCGGCAAAGACGCTGCCGGGGAAACCGGCGACGGCGTGGGCATCCTGATCCAGATTCCCCACAAGCTGATGGTGAAAGCCGCCGCCGCGGAAGGCATCTCCCTGGGAGGTGAACGGGACTACGGCGTAGGAATGTTCTTCTTTCCCAACGACGGCCTCAAGCGCGCCCAGGCGAAAAAAATGCTGGAAATCATTGTAGCCAAGGAGGGCATGGAGTTCCTCGGCTGGCGGAACGTGCCCACACATCCGGAAGTTCTGGGAGAAAAGGCCCGAGCCTGTATGCCGCATATCTGCCAATGCTTTGTGAAACGCCCGGCGGACTGCGCCCAGGGGCTGGACTTCGACCGGAAATTGTACGTTGCCCGGCGGGTGTTTGAACAGTCCAACGTCAACACCTACATCCCATCGTTTTCCAGCCGGACACTGGTCTATAAAGGCATGTTCCTGGTGGGGCAGCTGCGCCGGTTTTACGCCGACCTGACCGACCCAGCCTGCGAAAGCGCCATCGCTTTGGTCCATTCCCGCTTCTCCACCAACACAAATCCCTCCTGGGAGCGGGCACACCCAAACCGCTGCATCCTGCACAACGGTGAGATCAACACGATCCGCGGCAACGCAGACCGAATGCTGGCCCGGGAGGAAACCATGTCCTCCGCCGTGATGGAAGAAAATATGGATAAAATTTTACCCGTAGTTGACCAGAGCGGTTCGGACTCCTCTATGCTGGACAATACCCTGGAATTCCTGATGATGAACGGCGTCCCTCTGCCTCAGGCCGTGATGATGACGATTCCGGAACCCTGGGCTAACGACAAATGTATGGACCGCGAGAAGCGCGATTTTTACCACTATTACGCCACCATGATGGAACCCTGGGACGGTCCCGCCGCCATTGTGTTCTCTGACGGCGACACCGTGGGCGCAGTGCTGGACCGGAACGGCCTGCGGCCCTGCCGTTGGTACCTGACAGACAGTGAACAGCTCATCCTGTCCTCCGAGGTGGGCGTGCTGGAGGTGCCGCCGGAGAAGATTGTAAAAAAATCCCGCCTCCAGCCGGGACGGATGCTCCTGGCCGACCTGCGGGAGGGCCGTCTTGTGGACGACGGGGAACTGAAACACCGTTTCGCCCGGCAGCAGCCCTACGGCGAATGGCTGGACCGGCATCTGGTCTACCTGCGGGATTTGACCATCCCCAACAAACGGGTGGAAACCCATCCCCAGGCCCTGCGGGACCGGCTGTATAAGGCCTTCGGCTACACCTATGAGGAAGTGAAGGACTCCATCCTTCCCATGGCCCGGGACGGCATCGAGCCTACCAGCGCCATGGGCGTGGATACCCCCCTCGCGGTGCTGTCAGAGAAGCATCAGCCGCTGTTCAGCTACTTCAAGCAGCTCTTTGCCCAGGTTACCAACCCGCCTATGGATGCCATCCGGGAGGAAGTCGTCACCGACACGACCGTATATGTCGGTTCCGGCGGCAACCTCTTGCAGGAGAAAGCCGAAAACTGCGCCGTGCTGCAAATCCATAACCCCATCCTGACCTCTGTAGATTTGATGAAAATCCGCTATATGGAGAAACCGGGCTTTCATGTGGAAACCATCTCCCTGCTGTACTACAAAGGTTCCCCGTTGGAGAATGCCCTGGACCGTCTGTTCGTCAATGTCGACCGCGCCTACAAAAACGGAGCCAACATCCTCATCCTCTCCGACCGCGGGGTGGATGAAAACCACATTGCCATCCCCTCCCTGCTGGCGGTAAGCGCCTTGGAGCAATACCTCGTCCGCACGAAGAAGCGCACAGCGGTGTCCATGATCCTGGAAAGCGGCGAGCCCCGGGACGTACACCATTTTGCAACGCTCCTGGGCTACGGCGCACAGGCAATCAACCCCTATCTGGCGCAGGAGTGCGTCGGGGAATTGGTGACGCTGGGACTGTTGGATAAGGACCCTGGCGCGGCGGTAAGCGACTACAACCGCGCCATCCTGCACGGCATCGTAAAGATCGCGTCGAAAATGGGCATCTCTACCATCCAGTCCTACCAGTCCGCGCAGATTTTTGAGTGTGTGGGCATTCACAAGACTGTGGTCGACAAGTATTTTACCAACACGGTCAGCCGCGTTGGCGGCATCGGGCTGGAAGAAATCGGCGAAGGCGTGGAATGGAACCACAACCAGGCCTTCGATCCCCTGGGTTTGGGCTACGACAGCACCCTAGACTCCATGGGCGGGCATAAGCTCCGCTCCGGCCCGGACAAAGAAGACCACATGTACAGCCCACAGGCAATCTTATTGCTGCAAAAAGCTACCCGGGAGGGGGACTATGAGGCGTTCCGGAAGTACACCAACCTCGTCGACCGGCCTGGGAAACCCCATACCCTGCGCGGCCTTTTGGCGTTCCGCTTTGCTGAGGACGGCGGTATCCCGCTGGAAGAAGTGGAACCGGTCTCCTCCATCGTAAAACGTTTCAAAACCGGGGCTATGAGCTACGGTTCCATCTCCCAGGAGGCCCACGAATGTATGGCCATTGCTATGAATCGCCTGGGGGGTAAGTCCAACTCCGGCGAGGGCGGCGAAGCCAGGGATCGCCTGGGCAGCGAACGCGGCTCCGCTATCAAGCAGGTCGCGTCAGGGCGCTTCGGCGTTACCAGCGAGTACCTGAACAGCGCCCAGGAAATCCAGATCAAAATGGCTCAGGGTGCAAAACCCGGCGAGGGCGGACACCTGCCAGGAAAAAAGGTATATCCCTGGATCGCCAAGACCCGCTGCTCTACTCCTGGCGTGACCCTGATCTCCCCGCCGCCTCACCACGATATCTATTCCATTGAGGATTTGGCACAGTTGATCTACGACCTGAAGAACGCCAACCGCCGCGCCCGCATCAGCGTAAAGCTGGTGAGCGAGGCAGGCGTAGGCACCATCGCGGCAGGCGTTGCAAAAGCAGGCGCACAGGTGGTGCTGGTCTCCGGCTATGACGGCGGCACCGGCGCGGCGCCGAAAAACTCCATCCAGGGCGCGGGACTGCCTTGGGAACTGGGCGTTGCAGAAGCCCACCAGACCCTCATTCAAAACGGCCTGCGGCGGCAGGTCATCCTGGAGGCCGACGGCAAACTGATGACCGGTCGGGACGTCGCCATCGCCTGTATGCTGGGAGCCGAGGAGTTCGGCTTCGCCACCGCGCCGCTGGTGGCCATGGGCTGCTGTATGATGCGGGTTTGCAGCCTGGACACCTGCCCCGCCGGTATCGCTACCCAAAACCCAAAGCTCCGGGAACGCTTTTCCGGAAAGCCGGAGTACGTCATCCACTTCATGGAATTCATCGCCCAGGAGCTGCGGGAGTACATGGCAAAACTGGGCGTGCGGACGGTAGACGAACTAGTGGGCCGGAGCGACCTTCTGCAAGTCCGGGAGCATCAGGTGACCCGCCGGGCAGAGACGCTGGTGCTCTCCGGCCTCCTGGAAAACCCCCACGGGAACAACGTCCCCCACTTCCATCCGGCGGACGTTTACGACTTCCAGCTGGAGAAAACCGCTGATATGCGGATACTGCTGGAAAGGCTTGGACGTTCCTTAAAAACGAAAAAAACCGGGAAGCTGGAATTGCAGGTCACTTCCACTGACCGCTCCTTCGGTACGCTCTTTGGCTCGGAAATCACCCGCCAATGCGGCGGTACCCTGCCGGATGACAGCTACGTCATCCGCTGCCAAGGCGGCGGCGGGCAGTCCTTTGGAGCATTCATCCCCAAGGGCTTAACCCTTACTATGGAAGGCGACTGCAACGACGGCTTCGGCAAGGGGCTCTCCGGCGGCAAGCTGGCCGTGTATCCGCCGAAAGGCAGCCGGTTTGACCCGGGCGAAAACATCATTGTCGGCAATGTGGCGCTCTACGGAGCCACCAGCGGCAAGGCATTTATCAACGGCCAGGCAGGCGAACGCTTCTGCGTCCGCAACTCCGGCGCAATTGCCGTTGTGGAGGGCGTTGGCGACCATGGCTGTGAGTACATGACTGGGGGACAGGTCGTCATTCTGGGGCCGACGGGCAAGAACTTCGCGGCAGGCATGTCCGGCGGTATCGCCTATGTGCTGGATGAAAAGCACGACCTCTACTTGCGGCTGAACAAGGAGCAGGTGCTGACCGATACGCTAACGGAGGCACACGACATCCAGGACCTGAAAGCACTGATCGAGGAACATGTCGCCGCCACCGGTTCTCCCCGCGGAAAACAAATCCTGGCGGCGTTCCCATCCTATATCCCATGCTTCAAGCGCATCATCCCGCGGGACTATGACCGGATGCTGCGGGCAATCGCACAATACGAGGAAAAAGGTATGCGCCGCGACCAGGCGGAAATTGAGGCGTTTTACGCCTGCGCCAGAGGGTAAGGAGGGATTTTGATATGGGAAAAACCACAGGATTTTTAGACTATGCCCGGCAGGATGCTCCCGTCCGGCCCCCGCTGGAACGGGTCAAAGACTGGGAGGAATTCCACCTTCCTCTGCCAGAGGCCCAGAGAATCGAACAGGGCGCACGGTGTATGAACTGCGGCGTTCCCTTCTGCCAAGCAGGGTTTGTCTATGAAGGAAAAACCTTCGGATGCCCTCTGCACAACCTGATTCCGGAATGGAACGACATGATCTTCGCAGGGAACCGTGCCCATGCCCTCAGCCGTCTGCTGAAAACCAACAATTTCCCGGAGTTCACCGGCCGGGTATGCCCCGCGCCCTGTGAGGCGGCCTGTGTATGCGGGATGTACGGAGACGCGGTATCCATCCGGGAAAACGAACTTTGCATCATCGAGGAAGCCATCGAGACGCTTCCGCTGCGGCGGCCGCCGCTGTGGTCCGGAAAAAATGTGGCAATCGTCGGTTCCGGCCCGGCAGGGCTGGCGGCGGCAGACCAGCTGAACCATCGGGGCCACTCCGTTACGGTCCTTGAGCGGGACGCCCGGCCCGGCGGCCTGCTGACCTACGGGATTCCCAATATGAAGCTGCCAAAAACCATTGTCCAGCGGCGAATCGACCGGATGACCAATGAGGGCGTTAGCTTCGTCACCAACATGGATGCGGCAGACCCTGCCGCCGCCCAGAGGCTTCTGGAGAACTATGACGCGGTAATACTCTGCTGCGGCGCGGGACGGCCCCGGCCCTTGGGCCTGGAAATCCCGGCAAGCTCCGGCGTATACTATGGCACAGAATACCTGAAAGCCTCCATCGAGCGGCACATCTTTAACGAATCCCCCGCCCTGCCAACAGCAGAGGGGCGGGACGTAATAATCGTCGGCACCGGCGACACCGCCAGCGACTGCCTTGCAACCGCCCTGCGGGAGGGCGCCCGGTCCGTGGTACAGCTGGTACGGCGTCCGGAAGCGGACTATCTGGAAAACGGCAGCCTGCCGCTGGACTACGCCCACGAGGAAGCTCTGGCTGTGCTGGGGACAGACCCCCGACGGTTCAGCGTCCGGCCCCAGGGCCTGGAAGCCGGAGGCGACGGCGCCTTGAGCGCCGTAGTAACTTCGGACGGCGATACGCTGCCCTGCCAGCTGCTAATCGCGGCAACCGGATTCATAGGCTGCGAGTCCAGCGTATGCCAGGCATTTGGCGTAGAAGCAGGCGGCGTCGTAAAAACACCAGAGGGCCGGTTTGCAACAAACGTCGAAAAGGTATTCACCGCAGGGGATATGCGGCGTGGGCAGTCCCTAGTGGTCTGGGCCATAGCGGAGGGCCGTGCCGCCGCCGCAGAAACAGACGCCTACCTGACCGGCTACACCAACCTGGTAAGCAGCCTATAAAAACCTCACAAGGCGCTTTGACTTTCGTCAAAGCGCCTTGCTTGCGGGGTCCAGGGGCGTAACGCCCCTGGCGGGGAGCCGGGGGGCAGCGCCCTCCGGAGCTATCTTTCATCCTCGAACACAGACTTTGCGCTGGCGGCAAGTCCTGCCAAGCCTTGAATCTCGCTGGGAATAATAATCTTCGTAGCTTTGCCGTCCGCAATCTTCGCCATAGCTTCCAAAGCTTTCAGCTTCACCACCTGATCATTGGGCGCAGCCTCATTCAAAAGCCGCAGAGACTCCGCCAATGCCGTCTGCACGCGGGTAATCGCCTCCGCTTCCGCTTCCGCCGCCATAATGCGGGCCTGCTTTGCGCCCTCCGCCTCCAAAATCGCCGCCTCCTTGGCCGCGGAGGCCCGGAGGATGGCCGCCTGCTTCTCGCCCTCCGCAACCAAAACCTGGGACTGTTTCTGCCCCTCGGCCTGAAGAATCGACTCGCGGCGTTCCCGCTCCGCCTTCATCTGCTTCTCCATAGCGTTCTGAATTTCCTTGGGCGGGATAATATTCTTCAGCTCCACCCGGTTGATCTTGATACCCCAAGGGTCCGTAGCCTCGTCCAAAATGGCGCGCATCCGGGTATTGATAATATCCCGGCTGGTAAGGGACTGGTCCAGCTCCATCTCGCCAATAATATTCCGCAGGGTCGTCGCCGTCAGGTTCTCGATGGCGTTCATGGGATATTCCACACCATAGGTATACAGTTTCGGGTCCGTAATCTGGAAATAAATCACCGTGTCAATCTGCATGGTGACGTTATCCTTCGTAATCACAGGCTGGGGAGGGAAGTCCGCCACCTGCTCCTTCAAGGATACCTTCTTAATCACCTGCATAATAAACGGGATTTTAAAATGCGGCCCCTGGTTCCAGACTGCATGGAAGCGTCCCAAACGCTCCACAACATACGCCCGGGACTGCTTCACGATGTGGAAATTGACGATCATCAGGATGACCAAAAGGAAAATAACAATCGAAATCGGAATCCACCACAAACTCATTTCATTGCCTCCATTCCACTCAAAACATGCACCATCAGCTTCACGCCCTCAATCCGCTGGATCTCCACCTGCGCTCCAGCGGGGATGGTCTCGCCATCGGAACTGCGGGCGGTCCAGGTTTTTCCATCCACATAGACCGCGCCGGACGCCTTGGCATTGTCCACCGGTTCCACCACCTGGGCGACCGTCCCAATAATACGGTCCAAATTTGTAGGTACGGCAGGCTTTGTCATAAACCGCCTCACCAACGGGCGGCTCGCTGCCAGCGCAATGGCCGATACAATCACAAACGCCAGCACCTGTATACTGACAGGGAAATCCACCATAGAGACGCCCAGGGCCGCCAAGGCCCCCGCTACAAACCAGATGGACACCATACCCTCGGTGATCAATTCCGCCACACCGAAGACGACAATGGCTCCCAGCCAGACCCAAATCATAAGATTCATCAAAAGTCCTCCTTTCCCACAGCCTCTTATACTACGCACAGTATAGCATATTCTGTTCTGTAATACTATTTCAATTTGGTTACAATCCGAAAACAGGGAAAGGGTTGCTTTTTGGCGGGGAAAATGCCATAATAGGAAATAATAAGATGACGCAAAGCCGTCGATTTCATACAAGGCTGTGGATGCAATATGAAACAATATGCCGCGCAAAACACGAATCCCCTCCTGACGCGCCGCCTCCTGCCGGAACGGGAGGAGGCCGGCCCGTGCCGCCGAGAACCGTACCAGCGGGACCGGGACCGGATTTTACATGCTCGGGCTTTCCGGCGTATGATGCACAAGACCCAGATATTCAATGCAAATTTCGGGGACCATTACCGCAACCGCCTCACCCATACCCTGGAGGTATCCCAGATCGCCCGTTCTCTCGGGAAGGCGCTGGGGCTGAACGACGAACTGGTGGAGGCCGTCGCCCTGGGGCACGACCTGGGCCACACGCCCTTTGGCCACATGGGGGAGCGGACGCTGCACCGCATCCTGTCCCAGGGCCTGCCGCCGGACGTTCCCGCGCTGGGAGAAGGATTCAAGCACAACCTCCAATCCCTCCGGGTGGTGGACCAGCTGGAAACCCGCTGCGAAGAATACACCGGTATTAACCTGACCCTCGCCGTCCGGGAGGGCATCCTCAAGCACACTAAGCTCGCCTATAAGGAGGAAAAGGCGCCCCTCTACCCGGAGACTGATTTCGACGGCATGGACCTCACCGGTCCCTCCTGTACCCTGGAAGGGCAGGCAGTCGCTGTGGCAGATGAAATCGCCCAGTGTACCCATGACCTGGAGGACGGCGTGCGGAGTAAGATCATCCCCTTCTCAGAAATCTTGGGGCGGCCCCTGGTGCGGCGGGTGGTGAACAAATACGGCATCTCTCTTGCCGGGGACGCCAACGCCTTTGGTTACGACGCCCGGACGCGAGTAATCCAGAACCTGGTAGGCTTCCTGATTGAAGACGTATGCCTGGAATCCCGGCGCAGGATCACAGACTATGTCTCCCGGCACAGCCTGGACGGCTCCGGCTTCCGGGAAATCTGCGTGGCCTTCTCTCCGGCAGTGGAACCGCTGGTGCGGGACATGCTGGACCATATCCGGCGGCGGCTGATCTGCTCGGAACAGATTTCCGTCGCTGACGCCAAGGCAGAGCGCATCATCACGACGCTGTTCCGAACGGTCTACCTATACCCGAAGCAGCTGCCGGACTACGTTTTGCAGCGCTACTGCCGCCAGCAGACGATTGCCTTTGACCGCTTGGAACTGTCCGACCATGCGCTGCAAAGCGACCCGGTGTTCCTCCGGGCGATCAGCGACTACATAGCCGGCATGAGCGACCAATACGCCGCCAGAGAGTTTATGCGCCTCACCATGCCGGAATACCTGTAAAACGTGCGCGCAAAGCGCTGGACGGCTGCCGTCCAGCGCTTTTTAACATCCTTACGAGACTGCCACAAACACCATCACGCTTCGGGGCTGGATCATAAAGTCCCGGTAACGGTGGGGCCGGCGGACCTGTTCGGCCTCCCAGGTATCCACAGCAACCTCCCATTGCAGGAAAGGCGGCAGGGCTGGGAGCCGTACCTTCAACGGTTCCCAATAGGCATTCGAGGCAACATAAACGGCCTCATACTTCCCGCCAGGTTCCTCGCCGCAAAACAGCACGCCAACATAGTGCTCATGATCTTCAAAATGCGGCTGCCAGGGGTCGACGCTGTGGAAACTTACATCGGGCAGGCCGCAGGTGCCGTCGCTGATATTCGTCCGCAGGATGCGGAACTCCTTCCGCAGGGCAATCATGTGCTGGAAGAACCGGAACATATCCTGGTTTTTCTCCAGCAGGCTCCAATCCAGCCAGGAAGTAATATTGTCCTGACAATAGGCGTTGTTGTTGCCAAACTGGGTATTGCAAAACTCATCCCCAGCCAGGAACATGGGAATCCCCCGGCTGCACATCAGGAGCGCAAATGCGTTGCGGATCAGTCGGTAACGCAGGGCATTGACCGCAGGGTCATCCGTATCTCCCTCCGCGCCGCAGTTCCAGCTCCGGTTGTCGTTGGAACCGTCGGTATTGTCCCAGCCGTTGGCTTCATTGTGCTTCTCATTATATGCATAGAGGTCATAAAGAGTGAAGCCGTCATGACAGGTAATGAAGTTAACAGAGGCGTTTTTCCGGCTTTTGGGGGAATAAATGTCCTGGGAGCCGCTGATGCGCAAAGCGGCAGCCTGGGCAGCCCCAGCATCGCCCTTGATGTAGCGGCGCATATCGTCGCGGTAGCGGCCGTTCCACTCGGCCCAGCGGTTCCAGGCAGGGAAGGAACCAACCTGATATAACCCGCCCGCATCCCAGGCCTCTGCGATCAGTTTTACGTCGCCCAGGATGGGATCGAAGGCCATGGCTTGGAGCAGCGGCGGTTTGTTCATGGGGGAGCCGTCCTCATTCCGGCCCAGGATGGAGGCCAGGTCAAAGCGGAAGCCGTTGACGCGGTATGTCGTGACCCAATACCGCAGGCAGTCCATAATCATCTGGTGGACGATGGGATGGTTGCAGTTCAGGGTATTGCCGCAGCCGCTGAAATTGTAATAATATCCCTCTGGAGTGAGGAGATAATAAATATTGTTATCAAATCCTTTAAAAGAAAAGAAGGGACCGTTTTCGTTGCCCTCCGCGGTGTGGTTAAAGACTACATCAAGATAGACTTCCATGCCGTTGCGGTTAAACTCCTGGATAAGGCGTTTCAGCTCGTTGCCCTCGCGGTTATACTCGGTGCTGGCGGCGTAGCTGGTATTCGGCGCAAAGAAGCTAACCGTACTGTAACCCCAATAGTTATAGAGCCTTTTGCCGTTAAACTCCCGGTAATCCTGCATTTCGTCAAACTCAAAGATAGGCATCAGTTCCACCGCGTTGACACCCAGGGATTTTAAGTAGGGGATTTTCTCCTGCAGGCCTGCGAAGGTTCCAGGGTGGAGGACGCCGGAGGATTTATCACAGGTAAAGCCGCGGACGTGCAGCTCGTAGATCACAAGGTCCTCCATGGGGATACGGGGCCGGGGGGTATCGCCCCACTCGAAGTCGTCTTTGACGACGCGGGCCTTATAGCGTTGTTCAGGAGCTGGCTTCATGCCCCATTGGCTCTGACCGGTGACAGCCCGTGCATAGGGGTCGAGAAGGTATTTGGTTTTGTCGAAAATCAGGCCCTTTTCGGGTTGGTAGGGACCATCCACCCGAAAGGCATATTCAAATTCTTCAATATTCAGCTTAAAAACGATCATGGAGTAGACATTACCGATGCGGTAATGCTGGGGGAATGGGATGGCAACGAAGGGTTCGGTTTCAGTCCGGTGGAACAGGAGGAGTTCGATTGATTTTGCGCCATAGGAATGAACGGTAAAGTTCACTCCGCCGGGAATCGCGGTTGCGCCATTGATTTCGTAGAAGCCGGGCCGCACATCAAAGCCTTCGATCTGGTCCATGGGCACGAGATGGATGGTACGGGGCAGGACGGCGACGGGGGTGTCCTGAACCTTTTGAGGGGTGGGGTTTGTCTGTTTATCCACTTTTTTCTCCTTTCCTCGCCTCCTGTGAGACGGCATGTTCTTATTTTCTATTATACACGATTCCCAGGAAATCTCCAATCATTTCATGAAACGCAAAAAGCCAAAATTTCATAAAAAATTTCTTAGATTTGACCAAAGCCGCCGCATCCTCCACCCATAGAAAAGCGTTAGAAGCACAATCCCACGCCACCCGCCGCAGCAGCGACAGCGGAAGGAGAGGCACGCCAAGTCCGTGTGGTCTTCTCGTGTCTTACCGATAGGCGCTGTAGGACTTCACCGGGCCAAAAAATCCCCCGCGGGGCGTCTTTTTCTCTTTTGGACCGTGAACGGCCCGTTTTCTCTTTTTCTTCGCGAAGAAAAAGAGAAAATGGGG
>JAAWGR010000051.1 GCA_022795445.1 Oscillibacter sp.
ATCCATAAAGGATTGATAAAAGTCAATAGCGGCAAACAACGAAGTGATTGCTTTTCCCTCTCCGGCATCAGCCTTTCTTCCTGAATCGTTGTGCCGCAAGGGATTCAAAGAAAAATCGATTTTGACCGCTTATTCCATGTTGATGTGTGGTCGATTTTTTGGAATTTTTATTTGCATTCCAAAGTCGGCCACACACTTATTTTTTGCACGCGAAAGGAGCACAGCCGATATGCTTGGCTGTGCTTTGTTCTTTGTAATACTTGTTTTCCACCTGTACCGGCGGCAAATTTCCGATACTGGAGTGCAGCCGCCGTTCATTGTAAAAAGAGATGTACTCCCGGAGTGACGCAGTCAAATCTCTCATGTTGGGAAACAGCCCACCACACGGGTGCGGCAGAGAACACGTTGAAGTAAAATGGACAGTACAGCGCTGGTATTTGGCGTCAGGGAATACTTTCCCTACACCTATTGGAAGTAAGGACGCATTGCGTCCTTTTTTGGCGCAAAAGCAGCTCCCTGTCGAGAGGAAGAGAAGCGACAGGGAGCTGAAAAGGGGGCCGGAATTGGCAGGAGAGGGAAATCATCCCTGTCCGGCATATACAGTCCAGGTCAAAATTGACCCGGCTGTGAAAGGAGAATTCGGAAGAAAGCGTAGAGCTCCGCTTTACGCAGGGGAGGTATACAGGCCTCCTTAATGGGCATAGCGAGCTTTTTCAGCTCCGCCTCACCTGCGGCGGCGATCTCATCCTTGTCGGCGCGGGCGTCCAGCAGCTTTGCCGTCTCAGGCAGCTCCACCGGCCAGGGCGCCACCGCGCCGGCCACCAGCCTTGCCGGCCGGCTTCCTCCCGCACGCATAGCAAAGTTGATCAGCGGAAAGTCTATCGTAGCGCGCATGGCGTACTTGTAGAAGCCGCTCCACTCCCCTGCCGGGCACGCAGGCACCCGGAACCGGGCCACCAGAATGGGCAGATGCTCTCCACAGGCCAGGCCGTTGGCCTCACTGTGCCGGCGGATCAGCTCCAAAACCGGGCATTGTTTCCGCACTCCGCCCTCTATGTACTCTACCTCCGCCTGATACATCACCAGCGCGGTGGCCACGTCGGAGTAATAGATGGCCCGGCATACCGGGGAGTTGGGGATCTGATGGCAGATATTTCCCCCCGTCTTGAAGCAGCAGGGCAGGCCGCTGCGCCAGAACCGGCTCTGGTTGAAATAAATGCACCGACGATCCTGCATGATGTTGCCGCCCAGCGTGGCGATGTTCCGGATCTGCGGCGAAGCGGTGGCGCCCGCCGCCCGGGCCACCGCGGGCCACCTCTCCCGGACCACAGGGCTGTCCGCAATATCCCGCAGGGTCACGCCCGCGCCCAGATACAGCCCGCTGCCGTCGGCGCGCAGCTCCTTCAGCTCCTCCACCTCATGGAGGAACACCAGCTCCCGGTCGTCCCGCACACGGTTCTTCAGCAGCGGCATAATGTCCGTCCCGCCGCCGATGTAGGTGGGGCGGCTCCCCTCCAGGGCTTCTGTTATCGTCTTGGCAATCACTCAGGCTCTCTCCTTTCCCCGGCTGGGCAGGATGATAAATTTATCGCACAGAGGCAGGCTGTTGATTTCCTGGCCGCTGGCATAGCGCACCGCGTTGACAATGGCGGGGGCCACCGGCACGGTGGCCAGCTCGCCCACGCTCTTGGCGCCCAAGGGACCATAGGGATCGTAGCTGTCCACCATGTCTACATACGTCTGAGGCATATCATCCATCTGGGGGATCCGGTAGTGCAGCAGATCAGAGGACAGGGTGCGGCGGCTTCTGGGGTTGATCTCCATCCGCTCGTACAGCGCGTAGCCCACGCCCTGGGCGATGCCGCCCTCCAGCTGCCCCTCCACCGTCATGCGGTTGATTGGCGTGCCCACATCCACCACCTGGATGACATCCAGCAGCCGGATGGCGTTGAGCTTCTTGTGGTACTCCGCCTTGACAAAGCACACGGAGAAGGGGTTGGGGCAGGCGGCGGCCTTGTAGGTGCCGGCCCCGATCATCACGCCGCCCTTGATATCGAACATGATCTTCCGGGCCGCCTCCTGGAAACTCATCTCCAGATTTTCGCTTCCGCTGATGCAGTAGCGGCAATCCTTTTCCTCCACCCGGCAGTCGGAATAGATGATTTTCAGCTGCTCCAGTACCTTGCGCTTCAAATCGTCACAGGCCAGAGCCACCGCGTTGCCGCAGATAAACGTCTGGCTGGAGCCGAAGGTGCCTGTGTTGTAGGGCGTGGTCAGCGTATCGGCCGCGGTGATCTGGATGCTGGACAGGGGAATGCCCAGGCATTCAGCCGCGATCTGACATTCCATGGTCTCGCTGCCCTGACCAATGTCGGCGGAGCCCACCAGCAGCTGGATTGTCGCGTCGTCATTGAGCATCACGATCGCCCCGCTCAGGCCGTCCTTATTGGATGGGCCGGAGCCGTGACAGCAGAAGGCGATACCCCAGGCCTGACAGAGCTCATCGTTATCGATCAGGGGGGCTTTGGCGTCGATCTCAGCCTGGATCTCCCGGCACCGCTTGGCGCACATCTCAATCCTGTTGCTGCTGACAGGGATGCTGGCACAGGGGAAGTACTCTCCCACCTGCACCTGGTTCTTCAGGCGCAGCTCGACAGGATCCATGTTCAGCTCAGCTGCCAGACGATCCATCAGAATCTCACGGCCGAAGGTGAGCTGGGAGTTGCCATAGCCCCGGAAGGCGCCGCCGGTGATGTGGTTGGTAAAGACGCTGACGCCGTGGAAGAAATAGTTGGGCACCTTGTACTGCAGCTTACGGGCGGCGGCGGCAACGACAGTAGGGGTATGGGTGGTGTAGGGCCCGCCGTTCAAGCGGAAGGTGGTATCGAACAGCTGCAGCATACCGTCCCTGGCGGCTCCGACCCGCAGGTCCACATCGGAGCCGTGACGGACGACGGAGTAAAGATCCTCTTCCCGCGTATAGGACAGATTGATGGGCCGGCCCAGCTTCCTGGACATCAGCGCCGCTACGTGCTGGGCATGAATCTGCTGGCGGGCGCCGAACCCGCCGCCCACCATCGGCTTGGAGAACCGCACGTCCTTCTCCTTCAGACCCAGAATCTCGGCCATAATGCGGCGCTCCTGGAACACGGTCTGGGACGTGCTGTACACCGTCAGATGCCTGCCATCACTGAAATCACACAGGCAGCTGGTCAGCTCAATGGTCACATGCTGCATATGGGGCGTAACAAAACGATCCTCCAGGATGATATCGGAAGCCGCTTCGCCAGCCTTCCTGTCCCCCTGGGACACGTCCCGGTACTGGATTACATTGTCGGAGGAGATATGCGGCTGCAGAGGCTCCGCGCCCTCGCGCAGGGCGGCGGCCACATCCAAATAGGGCGTCAACACCTCGTATTCCACCCGCACCGCGTCGGCGGCGTCGCGGGCCGCCTGCTCTGTCTCTGCGGCCACGCACATGATACGGTCACCCAGCACCTTGGGCTCCCGGGTAAAGACGGTCTCGTCCGCCATCAGCAAGGGAGACGGAGGATTGCCGGAACAATTAAAGTATAGAGAGGGGGCCTCCTCGGGCATCAGGCAGCCCAGATATCCCGGGACCTTTTCCGCCTCGGAGACGTCGATACTCAGCACCCTTGCCCGGGAGTAGGGGCTGCGGACAATGGCTGCGTAGGCCATATTGGGCAGGCGCAGGTCGTCCGTATACTTGGCCTGGCCCGTCGCCTTCAGGATGGACTCCAGCCGGGGCACTTCCACATTGACGCTTTCAAACCGGCGGTCATGTTCAGCCATGGGTCAGCCCTCCCCTCTCTCCGCGTACTTTACAATGACGTCGGCCGCCATCATAATGGCCTTTTCGATCTTCGCATAGCCGGTACACCGGCACAGGTTGCCGGACATCGCCTGGCGGACCTCCTCCCGGCTGGGCCGGGGATTGCAGTCCAGCAGCGCCTTGGCCGCCATGATCATTCCGGGCGTGCAGAACCCGCACTGGATTGCCCCCGCGTCAATGAACGCCTGCTGCAGCGGATGGGGATGCTCGGGGCTGCCCAGACCCTCAATGGTCTCCACCGATCTACCGTCCGCCTGAACGGCAAACACACAGCAGGAATTGACCGCGCGGCCGTCCAGAATCACGGTGCACGCGCCGCACTCCCCAAGGTCGCACCCTTTTTTCGCCCCTGTCAGCCCCGCGCGCTCCCGCAGCACGTGCAGCAAGGTCTCCTCCCCCGACACGGTAAACTGCCGGGGCTGTCCATTTAGCTTGATCGTGATCTGTGTCAGCCCTGTTGTCATACTCTGGGCCTCCTATTCTTTTTGGCTGATGCAGCACAACAGCCGGCTGGCTGCGCCCGGCCCGGGTCTGCAGTAATCAGCCGGCCTGTGCCGCTGTTGGGTAAGTGAGAGAGGGAAACGGGGACGATACAGGGAGGACGTCCCCGGGAGGAAATGGAGCTTACAGCTCGCCCACTGCGGCCTCCACCGCGTGGAGCAGCTCGTCCGATTCTACCAGCCCGATGGCCGCCTTGGACTGGTCCCGCATATAGGTATCGGCTTCCGCGTTAAACTGAATCCTGTCGGTGAGCAGCTTGTAGGCAATCGCGGTACCCTTGCCCAGCTTGAACCGGCCCAGCTTCTCCCCGGTAATGAAGATACCGCGGCAGGCCAGCAGCAGCTCAATACCCAGGATCTTCTCCAGGTTCCTGATGGCCAGCTGGCACTTCCGCGCCGCCCACGGCGCCATGGATACGTGATCCTCCTGGTTGGCCTTGGTTGGGATGTTGTCGCACACCGAGGGGAAGCACAGCGTCTTGTTCTCCGACGCCAGGGCGGAGGTGGAACAGCAGATGATGTTATAACCGTAGTTCAGGCCGATGGGCTCGCTGGCCAGAGCCAGGGGCAGACCGTAGCTCAGGGTGGGATCGCACAGAGAGAAGCACCGCCGGTCCGCGATGTTTCCGATCTCCGCCAGCGACATGGTCAGCAGGTCCATGGCAAAGCCCGTGGGCTCCCCGTGGAAGTTGCCGCCGGACAGAAATTCGTAATGTCCGTCCCCCTTGGGGAAGATGAGGGGGTTGTCGGTGGCCGCGTTGATCTCCACGGTGATGAGATGCTTTATGTAGCTCAGGTTCTCCCGGCAGACGCCCTGCACCTGGGGCATACAGCGCAGGGAGTAGACGTCCTGCACCCGCTCCTGATAGTGGGGGTGCATCACGTCGTAGTCCAGGTGCACCTTCCGCGCGTCCTCGGTCACCCGCTCGCTTCCCTCCACCAGCCGCAGCACGTTGGCCGCCGCCTTCATCTGCCCCTCATAGGGCCGGACGCTCTGGATACGGGGGTCAAAGGCCCGGGTCTCGCCCCGCACCGCCTCCAGGGACAGGGCGGTGGTAATCTCAGAGACCTTATACAGCCGCTCCGCGTCGTGCACGTTCAGGCAGGCCATGCCCGCGAACATGGTGGTCCCGTTCAACAGCGCCAGGCAGTCCTTTGCCTTCAGCTGGAACTCCACAGGGGCTATCCCCGCCTTCTTCAGCGCCTCCCGGGCGGGCATACGCTCTCCCTGATAGAACGCCTCCGCCTGAGGCACGCCGATGAGCACGGAGACAATGTGGGCCATGGGCGCCAGGTCGCCGCAGGCCCCCACGCTGCCCTGCCAGGGCACCACGGGGTGCACGCCCTTGTTCAGCAGTTCCGCCAGCCGCTCCACCACCACGGGTCGCAGGCCGGACACGCCCCGGCAGAACGCGTTCAGCCGCACGCACATCGCCGCGCGCACCACCTCCTTCGGCGCCGCCTCGCCCACCCCGCCGCAGTGGGACAGCACCGTCCGGTACTGGTGCAGGTCGCTCTCCTCGATGGACACCTTGCAGTCCTTGTGCTTGCCCAGACCGGTGTTGAAGCCGTACACCGCCGGCGCGTCCTCACGCATCCACTCCCGCTCCATGTAATCGCGCACCTCCGCGATCCGCCTCATGCATCCCGCGTCGATCTCTACTCCGTACCCGTTTCGCGCTACCTTCACTACATCCTCAATGCTCAGGTCCACGCCGTTTAAAATAATCTTGTTCATTGCTTGTTCCTCCTTTAAAATATACGCCCGATCCGTTTTTCGTTTTCAAGCCTAAAGCGGCCCCAGTGTTCCCTGCCCCTTAATCAGCCTGCTTCTGCCGTCCACGTTCCGCCTGGGCCAGGAAGGGCTGACACAGCAGGGTATAGGTCAGCAGCTGCGCCAGCCCGACAGCGGCACAGGTCAGGAACAGTCCCCGGAACATCCTCATATCCACCAGCCAGCCGGAGATGACAGAGGCCAGGCTCATGCCCACATAGTTGGCAAACACCCGCATCCCGGCATAGGTCCCCCGCACCTGCGGCTCAATGGACCGTAACATAGGGCTGTCCACGGTGGTATAGAGGATATTACAGGAGATGGTGCGCAGATAGATCATCCCCACAAAGGGGCCGCCCGGCAGGAAGCTCATTCCCAGAAAGGCTGCCAGTTGTGTTGTCAACGCCGCTTTGGAAATGCTACGCAGCGACACCCGCCGAATCAGTTCGGGCAGCAGCATCAGCATCAGACAACCTACCAGTGAATTGACTGAAAATATCATCCCGATGGCCCGATCCGACATCCCGTGCCACAGCCGCAGCACCATGTTCAGCAGGCCGGTGGACAGTGTCAGCAGGCCGAAGGTCAGAAATCCATAGAGCAGATAGCTGGGCACTCTCCGGCCGCTCAGCAGGGTGTGGAAAGCCGCGATGTCGGGCCCCCGCCCGCCGGAGCCCTGTTCCTGCCGGGGCATACGCCCCCGAAATGCCGCCAGAAGGAGATAGCACACCGCGCAGATCAGCAGGATGTACCGATAGGGGTTTTCCTGATCAGGGAAGAGGGGCAGGCAGAGACCGCACAGAAAATTACCCGCTATGCCTCCCAGGAAGAAGAACACCAGTACCAGGTTGTAGCCATACTGCCGCTGCGCGTCTTTGAGCAGGCTCAAGGGCAGATTGAACTCCATGGACATCAGGCCGGCCAGCCCCACGCAGTATACCCCATGCCCCAGATAGAACAGCGGGAGCTGGCGGACCCAGGTAATGATCAGCAGGCCTGCTCCCATCAGAAGAGCTCCCGCCCCCATCACAAAGGGGAAGCCCCGGCGGTCCCCTATCCGCCCCACAAAGAACGAGGCGACGGCGGTGACCAGATAGCCCGCGCACAGCAGCACGCCGATCTGTCTCTCACTCACTCCGTTGGCACTGAGATGAAAGCTCAGCGCAATGGCCCATGCCCCGTTGCACAACCCATAGAGAAATTCACTGTAAATGCACAGTCTGCCCAGCAGAGGCAGGTCACCAAGTCGTATCTTATCCGGTGTCATTCCATCTGCTTTTCAGTGCCGGCATTTTTTTGCATGCAGTCTGACAGAGTCTTTAATTGATAATACATTGTCACTGCGCCGGGATCCAAATGCCCCACCCCTTTGTCGGCCTGATAGCAAGCCCGGCCGCGTACCGCTTCCATCCGGGCGGTGCTTTCCATGCCCCGTTTGGCGCCCTGCTCCATTCGCTCAAGTGCTTTCCTTTCGTCTACGCCCTCGGTCAAAGCGGCCTTCAGTTCACTGGCTGCTGCATCCAATGTGTCGATCATGGTCTTCATGCCTGGACCAGAGTTTCCCCGCTTACAAATGCCCTCCAGCATAGCGGTAATCACTTGGCTGAGCCTGTTGATATCCAGATTATCAACATCTTCCATTATCTTCGACGCACTTAGATAGGCGCTGCCATACAGAACCCCTGAGGAACCACCGATGCCCTTCATCATCATCATGCCAATTTTTTTGAAGAGGTCTGCGTAAGAGATATTTTCCAGTTCCTGCCTGCTATCGACAATTTGCTGGAATCCCATATTCATATTGGCCCAGTGGTCTCCGTCTCCTGTAACGGCGTCCAGCTCAGTGATATAGTCTTTATTCTCTGCAATTAGCGCTGCGGCGCTTACACAGTAATCCACATAGTCTTTTACTGAAAATGTCATTGTGAGCATCCTCCTACGTTTAGCGCTTCAGGGCAGGGGTATCACAAGGGGCGTCCAGGAGGAGCTTAAGCTCATCATCCAGCTTCAACAGACTGACCGAGCTGCCGGCCATTTCCAGAGAGGTCATAAAATTTCCCACAAAGGTGGAGTATACTTTTATCCCCTTCTCCTTCAGATAGTCCTGGACATCGTTTTCCAGAATGTACAGCTCCATCAGGGGCGTACCACCCAGACCATTGATCATCAGAGCTGTTTCGCCGCCGGTGAAGTCATAGTCCGCCAAAATCTTGTCCACCAATATTCTGGCGATCTCTTGGGAGGGCCGCATAGCGGTGCGCTCCACACCCGGCTCGCCATGGATGCCCATACCGATTTCAACCTCGTCTTCCGCCAGGACAAAGCCGGGCTTTCCAACACCGGGTAAAATACATGGCGTCATAGCAAAACCCATACTACGGACATTATCCGCCGCTTTCTGTGCAACCCGGGCCACCTCATCCAGACTTCCACCCTCTGCGGCCTTTGCCCCGGCACATTTATGCACAAATACGGTGCCTGCAATGCCTCTGCGGCCGGTGGAAAATGTACTGTCTGGCACGGCGACATCATCCCGTACTACCACGGCACGCACAGGGATGTTTTCCATCTCCGCCAGCTCCTGAGCCATTGTAAAGTTCATGATGTCTCCGGAATAGTTTTTGATGATAAGTAAAACGCCTTTTCCGGTATTTGCCAAATGAATACCTTCCAGTACACGGTCTGGGCTGGGGGAGGCAAAAACATTGCCGGAGACCGCAGCGCTGAGCATGCCGGCGCCAACATAGCCTGCATGGGCCGGTTCATGTCCGCTGCCGCCGCCGGAGACCAGCCCCACCTGATCCCCCTGGTTTCTTCGGCTGATCACTTCCACGCCGGGAGTATAGATCAGGGCAGGATAGGCTTTGGCAATGCCCTGGAGCATCTCTGATACCACATGCTCCGGTTGGTTGATAATTTTTTTCATACCCCGTTTTGGTGCGCTGACCCCGGCACCCAGGCTGTTCAGCCGAATGGTCCGCCGGGACCGGGCCGCACACTCCTTTCTTAAATTTTTCGCTGTGTCAGACGCCAAGATATGCCTTTCGAACCTCGTCGTTAGCGGCCAACTCTTTGCCTGTGCCAGAGAGCTCAATCGTGCCGTTGCTTAGGATATAGGCGCGGTCCGCCACATTGAGCGCGCGGGTCGCATTCTGCTCTATCAGCAGGATTGTAGTTCCTTCCGTGGAAATTTCCCGGATAATCTTATAAACCTCATCCACTACCACGGGAGCCAGGCCCAGAGACGGCTCGTCCAGCATTAACAGCTTGGGCCTGGACATCAGCGACCGGGCGATGGCCAGCATCTGCTGTTCGCCGCCGCTCATCAGGCCGGCCTTCTGGTTTTTCCGCTCTTCCAGAATGGGGAATTTTTTATAATATTTTTTCAGGTCCTCCCGAATTCCGGCCCGGTCCGTCCGGGTATATGCCCCGGCCACCAGGTTCATCTCTACTGAGAGATCGGGAAAAACCATCCGCCCCTCCGGTGTGTGGGAAATTCCAAGTTTAACAATGGTATCCGCCTGCGCGCCGCCAATGGATTTCTCCTCAAACAGGATCTGCCCGTTGGTGGGTTTTACCAAGCCGGAGATTGTTTTCAGCAGGGTAGACTTCCCCGCGCCGTTATTTCCGATAATCGCAACAATCTCTCCCTGGTTTACGCTGATGTTAACATTGTGAAGCGCCTGGATCGGGCCATAATAGACGTCAAGCTGCTGGACAGAAATCAACATTATATCATCCCCCCAAATACGCTTCGATAACTTGTTTGTCGTTTTGAACCACTTCCGGCAATCCCTCAGCAATCTTGCGCCCGTGGTCCATTACGACGATCCGGTCTGACACCCGCATCATGACCTTCATATTATGCTCGATTAGGATGATGGACAGCTTCTTCTGCGTTTTGATCTGCTGCACCAGTTCCATCAGCTCCTGCGCCTCCACACTGTTCATGCCGGCCAGCGGCTCATCCAGCAACAGCAGCTGGGGCTGACACATCAGCGCCCGGGCCAGCTCCACCCGCTTCTGCTGCCCGTAGGGCATACTTCCCACAATTTCGTTCTCAAAGCCCTCCAGGCCAACTATTTTTAGTGCTTCGGCAACCTGCTCTTCCGCTGTTTTCTCCTCGGCTTTAAAGCGCCGGGTATGGAGAAGATTGTCCAAAAACGATGTTTTAATATTGTGGTCCTGGCCGATCAGTGCGTTTTCCTTTACAGTCAAAGCGTGGAATACCCGGAGATTCTGAAAGGTTCTGGCAATCCCCAGTCCAGCCATTTCATCAAGATTTCGGTTCGTAATATCCTGCCCGCAGTAGTAAAATTTCCCATCGGTGGGTTTGTATATGCCTGTCAACGCATTGAAAAACGTGGTTTTCCCTGAACCGTTTGGGCCAATAATACCCAGCGTTTGGTTGTCGTCTACATGCAATGAAACACCGTCTACCGCATGTACGCCGCCGAAATACATCTTCACGTTCTGGGCTTCCAAAATATGTCCCACAAAAACCTCCTCCTACCGTCTGTGTTGTTCCCGTCCTGTTGGACCGATAAGGTCAAAGCTTTCTGGCCAGTTCCAGTCCGGCCTGGAAATAAGCTTTATCCTTCCTGTGGATTGCCCGGCCCACGCCCCAAGGCATGTACTGATAGATCCACGCGTTGATGTTCATCAGATATCCGCGGTAGCTGTCCAGCAGAGCCGCCAGCTCCTTCGCCTCCAGGCTGTCCATCATACCGATAATCTCCTGGGAAAACTCATACTGCTTATACAGGCCGCAGAAGTGTCCAAACTCAGAGGGCTGCTGGATCCAGAACCGCACCATCTGGCACAGCTGCTCCCTGGTAAAGTTTCCGCTCTTCTCCAAGCGCATAATGAACAGGCACCAGTCCGCGATGTAGCTCACGTCAGCGCCGCCGAAAAACCATGTTGTAAAAATCTGCCCGCCGTTGGCGACACCCGCGCCCCCTTTGGAGATGGAGTAACGAAATACGTCCAACACGTCCTGAGGCGGCACGAGGGTCGTCAATTCGATCTCAAAATCAATCTTTTTCTTCAATTCCTGCCAAGGCTTCATCTTCACTCCACCTCCGTAAGTTCTGTGACGATTGTCTTCTGCTCCCGCGTGGCGCTCTGCCACTGAAGCTTTGCGGCTTTGCGCAGCTGCGGTATACACTCCGCCCGCACCTGTGCGATGGGAATATAGTCGCGGTCATCCACGCAGTCGTCATACTTCACCAATAATTCGGTGGTTGAGCCGAGCGAACCCAGCAGGCTGATACGTCCCACTGGAGCCTGTTGGAGGGATTCCATTTTCAGCTCTCCCTCTTCAAAATCAAAAGGAACCTTCTTCAGCTGGACAGCACGGCAGCGGAGAATCCGCCCGCCTATCATCTCGTGACCCTGAAGCGCCTTAACCGGCAGGTTTTCCATCAGCACATCCAAAATGGCCTGGTTTTCCGCAATGCCGTCGCACAGCACTTCGCAGTTTAACCCGGGCCAACGCATTTTCAAGCTTTTCATAGCTATCATCTCCTTCTTTCAGCGGACAAAACTTTCTATGTTCCGGCTGCCCATCTCCAAAAGCTCCTCTTTGCTGGGAATCCGGAAGGCCTGTCCCAGACCCCACTTCATGTAATGGTGATACCAGCCATTCATGCTGGAGCCGTAGAGATAAAGCGAATTCAAAAGGCTCAGGATGTCCTGCTTGTCATCCATGGTTTTCAAGCTGCCTAAAACGCCTTGAGCAAAATCCGCATAGGTCTTCATGCCGCACAGCCTTACGGTAGACACCGCCTTGGGGAGCAGCGTGTTGGCCAGCTCCTTGATCTGTTCCGTTGTGTAGGAGGGAATGCTGCCCAATTTAATAATATTGTAGACATAGTAACCGCCGATATAGCGAATCGCAGTGGCGCCCTCAAAGTCCGGTCCCAGCATCAATCCCTCGGTGCCCGCCCCGGTGTTCATAATATCAAACTTGAATACGCGCAGGATATCTTCCGGCGGCGCCCCCAGAATGCGGTCATTCTCCTCCTCAATGGCGGCTTGCAGCTCTTTCCAGTCCATACGCTTACCCCTCCTCATCCACAAATTCCACAATGATCGGCTTTTTCTCACACATGGTATTTTCCCAGAGCAGTTCGCCTACTTCGACCAGGATGGGCTTATCCTCCTCTATCACCTCGGCCCAAGTAACATAGGACATCGGTTCGGTCATCTGTCCAAATTTGCAACTGATATCCGCCACATTGCCGGTAGTCATGAAAAATGTCATCCGGCCAATGGGCATCTGCACCACGTCCTCTACCCGGCGCTCCTCCTGAATCCAATCGCAGGCCACTTTTTTCATAGGTACGTTCAGCATAAACAGGGATTTTCCGGCCACCACTGTCTCAGTCTGAAGGCAGGAAGTGGGAAGGTTTTTTACAAACCAGGAAAAAATCTCCTGGTTGTGGTCTATCGCTCTGACCCGTACCTGTTTTCCCAGGCCCCTCCATCTCATAATAAATTGCTTTTCAGGCATAATTAACCTCCCAGGCTTTTCGCCTAACTACATTTTGTTTACTTCACCGGTTCACACTTTTCCTTTCGGCGGCGAAGGAACTCCTTCATCTGCGCCTCAAATCCGCCTTTGCCGGCATAGGCCTTCGAGCCCAGCAGGCCCTGGGGCCGGAATAACATAAACAGGATCATAATCACGCCGCCTACGCCCACACGGTACACCGCAAGAGGGCGGATGATTTCCGGCATGATGGTAAAAAACGCTGCGCCGACAATTGCACCGGGCATGCTTCCGAGTCCACCAATAATACACATCTGAAGAATCAGCAGAGACACATCGAACGTAAAATTTGTAGGTCCCACAAAGCCGATGTAGTGCGCCATCAGACTGCCGGCCAGGCCCGCACAGAAGGTACCAATGCCAAATGACAGCACTTTATAACGGTTGATTTTGATTCCCACCGAACTGGCGCCAATCTCGTTATCCCGAACCGCCATAAAAGCGCGGCCGATTCTGGAATGGATCAAATTATTCAGAAACACATATATTAAGATAGTAACACCCAGGATCAGATAAAAATTACTGGCAGAGGACTGGAACTTAAACCCAAACAGGCTGGCGGCAGGAATACTGGGAATGCCGGCGGCGCCTCGGGTTAGGCTTGTCCAGTTGTTCAGGATGGCAGTAAAGATATTTGCAAAAGCAATGGTAATCAAGCTGAGAAAATCTGTCTCTACCCGCAGGCAAGGAATGGCAATCAGCACCCCCACCAGCGCGGCAATCAATCCACCGCCCAAAAAGCATACAAACCATGGAAGGTTCAGGTTTAGCGCCAGCAGTGCGGAAGCGTATGCACCCACACCGTAAAAGGCCGCCATACCCTGGTTCAGCATGCCAGTGTACCCGCAGATCAGCTGTTCACCCATAGTAATAATGGAGTAAATCATAATATTTGTGCCTACCCGGACAATAATGCCCCCGGACACCTGTGGAAATACAACCAAAGCACCCAGAAAAACAGCCAGAAGAAGCTTCTTATTGGAGGCGGCTTTTTCTTTCAAATTATTAATAGTCATCATCATTACACCTTTTTCGCCTTCTTCTTGCCAAACAAGCCGGTGGGCTTGATCAGCAGAATGATCACAATGACGATATAACCGATCGCCTCTTTAAAGCCTGTACTGATATATCCGCCCGCAAAGGTTTCCGCCAATCCGAACAGAATACCGCCGAAAAAGGATCCATAAAATGTACCTACGCCGCCCAACATCGCCGCAGCCCAAGCTTTGATCGTCCCCCACATGCCCATGCTGATGGAGATGTTGTTATAATAGGAACAGTACAGCACCCCGCCGATTACACCCAAAAAGCCACCCATGGCATATACCATAGGGATGATTTTGTTGACTGGGATTCCCATCAGTGACGCAGTGTTGATGTCTTGCATGATGCACTGCGTCGCACGTCCGAGCTTTGTTTTTTCCATCACAAAGGTCAGCAGAAGCATCGCCGCAGCCGCCACTCCCAGTACCATCACCTGCTGGTACTGCACTCGGAAGCCGCCAATGTTAAACGCCGCATTCCGGGAGATCAGCGCCGGGAAAGACAGCATCTCCGCTCCCCAGGTTACCTGGGCAATGGTCCGCAGCACAAAGGCCGCTCCCAGTGCACTTATCATTGGTACGATTCGGTTGGCTCCCCGGACTGGCCTGTATACAGTGCGCTCGATAATCATGCCAATCAGGCCCGCGGCGGCGGCGCCCAAAATAATTGCCAAAATCATCGGCAGTCCGGCAGTAATAAAGGACAGGACAATAAATGTGCCAAAGACATACAAATCACCATGGGCAAAGTTGACCTGATAGAGCAGGCTGTATACCATGCTGTATCCCACGGCAATCATCGCATACATACTGCCCAAAGCAAGGCCGTTAATCAGCTGGCTCAAAAAATATTCTAACTCTGAACTCATGCTCTCATCCTTTCTGAGTCGGTTTTGCGGTCATTTTCAGGGAAACACCCGTTGCGGCTTCTCTGCCCGCCGCACTTACTCACAAAGAGCCAGCGCCTCTTCATAATATTCCGCATTCTTACGCAGGAATGCGTATCCCACGCCCCAGGGAAAATAGTGGTACACCCACACATTAATATTTGCAATGTACGCCCGGAACACGGAGAGCAGCTCCACAAATTCCTGCCTGGTGAGGCTATCCATAATCTTGTCAATCTCTTTGATAAAGTAATACTGCTTAAACAGGCCGGCATACTCCGCAAAGTGTGAGGGCTGCAGGAACCAGAACCGCGCAATCCGGCACAGCGCCTCCATCGAATAGGACTCGTCATAAGACAGCTCGACCAGAAAATAGCACCAGTCCGCAATATACCCGCAGTCTTGGGTTCCGTAGAACCAAGTGGTAAAAATCTGGTTGTCCTGGGGGTAACCGCAGCCTGCCTTGCTGATTGCAAAGCGTACCAGGTCTTTGACATCGCGATCCGGCTCCAGAATCGTCATAGCGACCTGCTCATTAATTTCCGCTTTTAATTGCGCAAATGTTTTCATTTAGTTATCCTCCGACTCTGCAATAAACTCAACGACGATGGCCCGCTTGGATTGCGTGGCGCTCTGCCATTGTAACTTGCCCACTTTTTTCAGCGTCTCCAAGTCCCGGTCGGCAACCTTCGCCACTGGCACATAGCTGCGGAAGTCATCACAGGCGTCGTATTTGACCAGCATTTCCGTCATATTTCCCTGCGGAAACAGAAGGCTGATCCGGCCCACAGGTGCGTCCTTCATGGTCTCCTGCGTCAGCTTTGCCGCCGGAATATCAAAAAACCGCTTATTCATGACCACGGAACGGTTCCGAAGCATCCAGCCGCCCACCATCTCATGGCCCTGAACCGTTTTTATAGGCATATTTCCAAGAAAAATCCGCAGCGCCGCCTCATTTTCACCGCAGGATTCACAGTCTACGCTGAGATTCAAATCGGGCCAACGCATTGTAAAATGTAACATTAGCTTTCCTCCCCTGGTTCAAATATAGCTTTCGTCCGCTCGTTTTGCCATTTCCACCAGTTCTCTGCCAGTGGGAATTACAAACGCCTGATTCAGTCCCCACTTCACGCGGTAATTCTGCCAGGCGTTTATGCTGGAACCGTATAAATACAGTGCGTTTAGCAACTCCAAAACCTCGTCCCGGTTTTCCATCTCATCCACGCAGGCCATGGTGCGTCGGGTCAGGTCGGCCAGTACCAACATACCAGATCGCTCAGCGGTGCCCAGTGCCTTGGGCATAGTCAGGTGCATATGCTGGCGGATCTGGGATACCGACAGGTCCAGGTCCTTGGTCAGCTTGACAATGTTATACATGTAATAAGGGATCAGATACCGGCTGGCCGTGGCGCCATCAAACCAGGGGCCCAGCATCAGGCCGCCGGTTCCGCAGCCCTCTGGGGCAATTTCATATTCAAACACCCTTAAAATATCCTCCGGGCAATTTTCCACACTGTCAGCTGCAATGGTCTCAATTTCTTTTTTCAGTTCTTTCCAATCCATTTTTAATCCTCCGCTGCAAAAAATTCCACATGGAAGGTTTTCTTATCCTGCAAAATGCTTTCCCATATTTCATTCGCTACGTTGACAAAGGTCTCCAGGTCCTCTGCCGCCACATCTGCCCAAGTCGGATAAGGCATGGGCTCGGTAGCATAGCCAGCCTTAATAGTAAAATTTGCTACATGACCGGCCGTCATAAAGAACATGCAGCGCCCCACTGGATATTCCGACATCAACTCCTGGGGCTGGTTCTCCTGAATCCAGTTACACTCTACCTTCTCCATCTTGATGTTCTGCATGTACAGCTGCAGTCCGGCACATACCGTTACCGTCTGGACACATTTTGTAGGGAGATTTTCCATGAACCAGTCGAACAGCTCCCGGTTGTGATGAATCGGCACACAGCGGACCTGTGTGTTCAATTCCGGCCAGCGCATGTAAAAAGCGGGGTTACTCATGATTTCATTCCTTTCCAATCAGTGTTATCCTCTTCCCAAAAGGGCTGCCGGCGGAAGTCCGCTGGACAAGGGAGCCACACACAGAAGCGTTTCTATGCTCCCGCTTTTTACAGCGCCCGCCCGGCTTTTACAAAAACCAGGTCGTGGGGCCACCTGTGCTGTCCCTGCCAGTCCGCCTCCGCTGGCAGCCCTAAGGAATTCTATCGTCAAGCCCCCGGAGGGGACGTCCCCTCCTTCGCAGACGTTGTCTCGGTTACATATTCAGCCCGCTGACGTCCACCGCCAGGTCAGTATCTACAAAGATGCCCTCCGGGCTGACCTTCAGGATATCCACGCCGCGCGGCGTCACATCGCCCTTGCTATCCCATTGCACCTCGTCGCCCAACAGGATATCGTGCGCCACAAAGGGTTCCTGGCCGGGAACCAGGTTCTTAATCCACAGCGCCAAGTTGTCCTTTGTTGCACCGGCCTCAATGGCCTGGGCGTAAACTTTGATAATATCATAGGAGAAGGCACAGGGCTCCGAGGGGATTTCGCCTTGGCCTCGCTGGGCCTGGAAGCGCTCCATAAAGCTCTTGACAGCGGGACGCTCAGAATAGGGATTGAAGGTAATGGTCATATAGAGATTCTGAAGAGCCTCCACGCCAGCCAGCTCGATCAGCGTGTTATAGGTCAGGGAGCTCTGGCCCACCCAGGGAATATCCGTCATTCCCTGCTGATAAGCCTGGCCCAAAATCATGCCGCCCTCTGCGTAGTCGGCATAGATGGCGATACCGTCGGGATTGGCGCGCTTTACCTTGGTCAGCAGCGCGGAGAAGTCGCGCTCGGTGCCGGGGGTGTAGGTCTCGGTAGCAACCACTTCCAGGTTCAACTGCTTGGCCACCTCAAGGGAGGTCTCCAGGTTGCCCTGACCGTGGTCGTTATTGGCATAAACGACGGCAATTTTCTTACATTTCATGTTGTTTGCGAGGAAAGCAATGACCTGGGGTGCCTGACGATCCTCACGGATTACGTGACGGACCAGATACTGATGTCCCTGCTCCGTAACCAGAGAAGCGCTGGAACTGGGGGCCATGTTGGTCATTTTGGCCTCCTCATAGATCGGGGCGGCGGCCATGGTTAAACCGCTTCCACCGTGGGAAATGACGGCGTAGATCTCGTTATTATCGCAGAAACGCTGGGCAACCAAAGCGGCCTCGTTGGGATCCTGCTTGTCGTCATAAGCCACAATTTCAACCCTCATGCCGTTGATGCCACCTGCCGCGTTGAGCTCTTCCGCGGCCATATTGGCACCCAGGAGCATCAGCTCGCCGTAAGAAGCGCTGGTGCCGGTCAGCGGACAGCCGATACCAAATTTGATCGTTCCGGTAAAGTCTCCCTCACCGCTGCCGGTGTTGCTGCCTGCAGAGCTACCCGGCTGCGGCTGACTGGAACCGCCGCCTGTCTGCTGTGTCTGCTGCCCACAGCCAGCCAGGCAAGAGACTGCCATCAAGGCAGCGAGGAACAATGCGATGCGTCTTTTCATTTCTTAATGCTCCTTTTCTAAATTTTTTATATAATCGGCTTACTTTAATAGCAGCCGAATACATAACAAATCCTTTTTAATGGAAATCTCTCTATATTGTCAATTTACCCGCTTAATCTTTATTAAATTTTGTATAATTAACTATTGACATTATAGCCCCCATCGTTGTATTTTTCAATTAAATGAATTTTATTTTATCTCTAATAATTTCTAATGGATTGTGAAAAGTTATGAGTATTCAAAAATATCGTGCGTTCCTTACTGTTGCGGACCAAAAAAGTTTGACAAAAGCCGCCAATATTCTTGGTTATACACAGCCTGGAATCAGCCTTATGGTTTCCTCACTGGAAGAAGAACTTGGAATACAGCTGCTTCTCCGGGGAAAAAGCGGCGTTTCGCTTACAGAGGAAGCGAAACATCTTCTGCCCCACATGCAGCAGATCGTCTCCTCAGAAAACACGCTTCGAGAGGCATCGAACCAACTCAAGGGCATTGAAATTGGTTCGCTGAATGTAGGCGGTTTTCTTAGCGTATGCACAAAATGGTTTCCCAGTATCGTTTCTGCTTACCTGACGCAACATCCAAGGATTGACCTGCGAATCTTTGAGGGAACTTATGGTGAGATTCAAAGCTGGCTTATGGAGGGCAAAATCGATCTTGCAATCAATTCTTATCCTCCGCCCAATAATTTCGACTTTCTTCCCCTTTGGGAAGATCCTATCCTTGCGGTGCTGTCAAGGGAGAATCCCTTATCTCACTTGGAATCCATTGATTTGCAGCAAATGATCCAATACCCCTTCATTATTCCGAACACAGGTGCTGACGAGACAATCCAATACGTTCTGAAACAAGAAAATTTGGAGCCCACTGTCCGTTTTCGCATTAAAGGCGACATTGCAACGCTCTCCATGATTGCGCAAAATCTCGGCGTATCTTTGATTCCGGAACTGGCTATTATTCCATGCCACCCCAATATTGTAACACGTCCGTTAAAAAAGCCATATTTTCGCACTTTAGGCATCAGTGCGCGCTCTTTCAAGCATATGTCTTATGCTGCCCACGCCTTCATCTTGTTAGTAAAAGAGTTTATTCAGGGTGAAAAAAATCACCAGCTTCTGTGTTTTCCACATAACTCCAGCTGGCGTTCGATATATGTTCCGTTTTCTTACTAGCCCTCATCATTATCACCCAGTGTCAACGCCAATTTGAAATTGTAAGGAAATATTGAAGAAATCTTGTGATTTTTTGGCAGAGAGGCGACAAAATCAGTTGCTTCCCTGCTCAAAGTTGTCCAGAATCTCCAAGGTGTTCTTCATTTTGAAGCTTTCCAGGTTTTCCCGCAGCCTGTCCATGGTAAATTCACTTATACAGCACCTTGTCATATCTGGATAAATCGGACAGCTTCAAGGGAAAATCAATTACTTTCCCCCGTTCCAACAGAATATTTTCTGCATCCATTGTCTGTTTTAGCGTGAGTCTTCCTCGGATGCCGTTATATGTGGCTAAAGCCAGAGGAACGGTGGACAGACGATCCGCAGGACAGTTTCCCCAGTCCATCGCTGCTTTCCAGAGAAGAACCGTGGAACTGAATAGGGGGAGTGTAGGTATGGTTGAGTTTATCGAGAAGGAGCGGTACTACGACGATTCGACTTTTACGGGCCAATGTTGGATGTACCCCACGTTCATGGTGAAAGACGGTATTGAGTATTTCATGTGGAACCGCCGGGA
>JAAWGR010000148.1 GCA_022795445.1 Oscillibacter sp.
TAGAGGGCCTCCCACACGGGAAGCCCTCTACTCCGAGTATGTGTCAGGGTCATCGTTGAACTTCGCAGGTTCCTCCTTTCCATCGGTGCTCTGTGCCGCTGTCAGCAGAACGGTGAGGGCCATCAGGATCGCTTTGAGAATCTTCTTTTTGGACAAATAGATCACTCCGTTTCTTATTGATGTTACAGATAGAATATACCGTTAAAGCAAAGCGTGATACGATGAAAACAAGGACACCCAACACAGGCGCCCTTGTGGTTTAATGGTATCCAATATCTATAGCCTTACCTTTTCTCATGCTCAGAGGCTGAGCCATCTCCTATCGCTTGCTTCTGGAATCTCTCGAATGTCTGGTAGCCGTTCGCTTTGCACTGAGGACAGGGATTGACTATTGTATGTACCAAGCCCAGCTTGTACGGACACTCAGCACAGGGATGCCCAATTAGCTTCTTCACCCTCACTTGTACTGCCTCCTGTGGAATGAGAACGGATGCTCTCGTTCAATACCTGCTGTGCGATGGCATTGACATCCGGAAACTTCCCGCCGTTGATCTTTGCCGCTTGGGAAAGGGCCGTAACCTCCATAGCCAGCCCGTGGGTGGACGCTGCCAGACCTCGGGTAACTCTTTTGAGGTTGTTCAGAGCCTCCTTTGCAGACTGTGGTTGATCTACGCTGGGTGGCCCGATCAGCTTGCTACCCCTGGTCGGGGTTCCTCTTCGGAAGGCCAGCGTCATGCTGTGCCTGTTGAAGGTGAATGCCAGTTCTGTGACTGTTTTCTTCATGATGGGATCTTCCTTTCTTTTTTTAATTTGAAATGCGCTAAACGGTCAAACAAAAAAGATCCCTGCGCCACAACTGGCACAGAGATCCCTTCTGTTCATTTTCAGAATATATATTTACGCCTATGGCTCATGCGGCTTCGCTCCGCTGCAGCCTTGATGCAATACCAATAAGCAGAAACCGTTTAGAGCTCTGCCATGATGTTCAGCAGCGCCTGGTAACTGTCCACCTCATGATATAATATCCGCAGTGGAGAGCTGGCTGAACAGCCTTTTCGCACAATCGATCTTTGCTTTTTCTATGGATTTTATTTTAAAACAAACAAATTCTTTTGAACATTTCGTGCTTTACAAGGATTCTCTTCCCAAAGCTAATGCAGACTCAGCCTCGGACCGATTTGTTCCGCTAGCATAATCACGAACAAGTTTTTGAATGTCTTTTTCAGTCATTACTGTTGAATCGGCCAAAAAGACTAACAGGTATCTTATCGTAGTTTTAGATGCCTTACTGATTATCTTTGATCCATCCCAAACTAATCCCAGCCATGGCGCTTTCCCTATATCTAGATCAACGGTGTTGAGAGATATAAATGCATCATCATATGTAGTATCCCCTCCACGATCTTGCAGCCAAAAGGCTGCCTCGAAATACTCCGTAAATGCAATAGGCCTAAAAAGAAGGTTACCCCCCTCTGAATTCCTAAATTTTTTGGCTTTTTCTTCACTGTTTTCGCTAAGATATTCCCGAATAACGGTTGTATGGTTTACAAAAGACTCGAACACGGAGAAAATATATCCTCGAATGGAGTCAATCACTTCGTCTTGTGGTCTGTACAGTTTATAATCACTGTACTTTTTACCTCTAATGCCTTCCGTTGCCAATTTATGCTTGACTAACAAGTCCACACATTGATAAAGGGCAATTAGAGAAGTAATTGCCGTGTTGTTTGCATTTGGTATTTGTTTTCCCAAACTATTTACAATATTTTTTCTCATAAATAAAGGAATTTCCTGAATTACTTCACGAGTAATGATAGAACATACATCATCCTCGTCTAACGCAATATTTTCATTTTGTCCAACCGGCTTTGCCCTCCGATTTAGAGTTGAAAACAGTTTTCTAGTCCGCTTTCTCCCTGTCGGATCATCGCTATGTGCGATAAAGATCACAGGAAGTTGTTCCTTAGCTAGAGAAGGATCTTCCCTTAGTGCTTCCCGTATTCCTGCCACACGGTGCTGGCCGTCTACAGGGAAAATGGTTTCTTCTCCCGAAAATTCTAAAAAGCCAACATTTGTGAATTCACTTTCTTCATCATTAAATTCAACTTCTAGCCACTGCGGGTCTCCATTATAAATTGCCAATATAACGGCGTTGAAAAAGCGCTCACTATCCTTCAATATATAATTTTTTATGCTTGCAAAATTGTCTGTTAAGGCCCGTTGCAATATTTCGTCTAAGCAAGACGCTTCATAGATTTCATTAATCGAGGCTGTCACATTTTCAGAAACTTGAGAAAAAGTCATAGTACCAGAATAATAGATCCAATCTCCAATTTTCCCTCTAATAACAGGAATTTTCATCACCCGCACCTCCTAATTTAAGTGAAAGCTTTAACTGCGCGTTTGACTGTTTTTGCTCGAATCTCTGCATTGCAAGGGGGAATAATGGCAGCAATCAAACGCGTTTCAACCTCAAAAATTGTTTCTTTGTCCGTACAAATTGGCAGATAATGTACATAAATGTATTTTCCCCATTTTGAAAACAATCTATGCAGCCTTTCACGGCAATAGTTAGATCCTAATTCCTTTTGGTAGGAGCTAACTCTTTTCCTGAGATTCTCTGTTGGTGTTTTGCTTGCCATTCCTATGTACATAATATAGCTACCACAGGAGGGGATAATTCCTGGATTTATTGCATAAACATAAATCCCACCGCATGTAGACGGAATATCTTTCAGCGTTTCTGAAAACCTATCGCCTATGTCATTCATAAGTTTCATACTTTTCCATTGCGAGAAATCGACGTTATTTATCCCACTTAAGTTGAATTTTTCCCACAATTCTGGTGCCATTATGTAGCGGTTTTGAAAGGATTCAAGATCACATTCCACTGGATCATATATGCTGGCCATGTATACACCTCATTTTAGCATCCGATAAAAGCATCGCGACCATCTTCTTAACCGTGGCTTCATTCATAGAAATATTGCAAATACATCATCTCACCTAGGCGGCGAAGTTTCCTCAGTGCTTTTGTTTCTATCTGCCTGATTCGCTCCCGTGTGACATTCATAGAAGAACCGATTTCTTCAAGAGTTTTTTCTACGCCGTCCGACAGGCCATACCTTTCGCAAATTACCTGCTGTTCACGTGGTTTCAGTTTTTCCAACACATTTTCAAGTGCCCCACGTAATGCGGCCCAATATACATCTTCCAGTACCGCATCCGCGTTTACTACGGTGTCAGGCGACAATTTCATCAAAGTGAGCCCAAGCCGGTCAGTATATTCGAGTTCCGGATTGTTTTCCTCAGATAAATCCAGAAAATCTTCAATAGATTCTATAGCGATCATTTGCTCGATTACGGATATCGCGCTACGTTCATCGCACCCCAACCGCGCCATAACTTTTTTCCGGATTTCACCACAAGATTGCATCTCACTACAACCAATACAGCCGTACTGTTTCAAAAAAGGATATACAGAAAGATACCCCTCTTTTATGTGGACAGGATAGTAAATCAAGGGCCGCCGATTTGGTTGCTCCCTTGAGATATTCTGCAAGATCCACATACTTGCATATGACGCAAATGGGCCCGATGAATCGGGATCATATTTGTCAACTGCCGTTATCAGTCCAAGACACGCATAACTGACTGAGTCTTCAATGTCCATATCGTAAGATTCTGCACGCTGCAAAGCAATCCTTAGAGCAAGGCGTAGATTCATTTCAATCATCCTATCCCTTGCGTGCCAGTTTCCCTCTGTGACCTGGTACTTGAGTTTTTTTGTCTCATTCCGTTGCGGAGGCCGAATTTCTCTGACAGCATCGACAAACGCTGCAAGGGCAGGACTCCGTTCCTTTATCCTGGAATATATATCTTCATAGTCAATCTGGGCATAGTCATCTACTTCATCGTTAAATTGCTCCGCTGAAGCAGGGGATTCCGAATATATAATAATTCCAATGGTGGTCAGCGAATTTGTAAGCCAATCAAAATCCTGTAAAGAGAGGGAGAAGTTATCGGAACAGTCTATGATATCGTCATATGTAACATATCCTCGTTGTTCTGCTAACTGGATTAACTCTTTATATGCTACCTGTCGCGGTTCCTTCTCCACATTCTCTCGCCTCGATTCACTTTGAACACAGCTTCAGAATAATGTCGCCGGTTACTTGGTCGTTAAATCTATCTTGGAAGTCCTCCAGGAACTCATAGAGCTTGTTGATGTAGTCATCAGCTGAACTGGATCCTTCAATCAGTTTCTCATAGAGAATATCCACACCGCCACGGACATAGCTATCGAAACGCTCCATATCGGCAGAATTTTTGCCCATATGCCGAAACGCTTTGTCAATTCTCTCTTCCCCGTTCGGCTCATAGACCGTGTCAAGCAACATTATCAGACGGAAGTGGAAAAGAAGTTCCTCTTGGGCGTGTATGACCTGTTCACCCATGATATTCTCATCGTAGACCTGATTGGTTGAGGGGTTGCGCGTGTCATCACGATCAGCCATTCGGCCATATAGGAAACCGATAAGTGGAGCATTGATGTAGACATCTAAATTACGGCGGAATAGTTGAGCTTTACTGGCAGAGTCAAAAACAGCAGTCAGGGCATCGACACGAAGAGCGTGGCTGCCATAAAAGCGATACTGTCTGTCGAAGAAGTATGTTTTATTTTCTTTCGGCATAACTCATTCCCCCTTACACCAAAACGGTCTCGAACTCGTTTTTCTTGTCAAAGCTGTGGCGGCAGCCGATTTTATCACCCATATACTCCTCGGCTAGATTACCATCAGTATCCTTAATAAAGATGATAACCTGCTCGGCAGTGTTGGGGAGAGCCTCGCAAACCGTCTTGATGCGGCGCTTATCGAAAGCAGATAGAGGCGCGTCCATCACAAGCGGATACGGTTCCGAAGATAGCAGTTTAGCATTTTCATCAGAAGCATTTCGGTTATCCCGTGCCATTTTGATAATGCCAGTGATGAAAGCGAAGATAACGGAAATGCTCTGGGCGGTGGAGGTTTCCACATCGCCGTCATAGTCATTGGCATAGACGGAAATGTGGTACTTATCATCAATGGTCAGAGAAAGCCCGCCGTCATAGATTTTCTTGAAGATATCGTTAATAGTAGCCTCTAGCTTTACACGAATCTCCGCTTCACTCTCGGTGTAAATCTGGAGGAGCTCCTGATAGATGCGCTCGGCATACGCTTTATAGATTTCAATCTTCTTATTCTTGTCGTCAAGAAGAGTCAGGTCCCGACGTAAAGAATCCGCACGAGCCATCGATTCCTCATAACCGCCCTTGGCCCGATTTTTCGCATCGCGCTCAACGTTACATTCTTTGATAATCTTATCGCAAAGCTTGATTTCATCATTAATTGCACGAACTCTTCCCCGGACATCACCGCCGCTAAGTTTGGACTCAATAGCGCGAAGCTCATCGCTCAAATCTATAATATCATCATCCTGTTGGCTGATAATTGCCAGCTTGTCCGCTACAAGCTGACGGAGATCTGCCAGTGTTTTTGCGCGATGCTTGGATTCTGTTCTAAACTCCCCGTAAGTGGTGCTAAGAGACTTCGGCGGCAGATAGTCAATCAGACCCTTGACCTTGTTGTATGGGACGGAGCCTTCATCCAGGTGGGTGCCACAGATACACACGCCTTGTTCTAGTAGATAATCGATGGTATCATCATGCATATGAGGAATATCCTTGCCTGTAAAATCCCTGTCTGAGAGAAACTCCATTGCCTTGATAATCAGGGATGCAGAGAAAAAGCTGCTCATGTTGCTGTTGAAGTCGGCGCAGATAGCCTTAATCACCGAACTCTTCAGTCCCTGGGCAAGGTCGATTTTCCTCTGAAGTTCTTCCTTTTTCCCCTGCAGAGCCTCACCCTCGGCATACTGCTTGATTTCCTCGGATTTCTCAATTTTTCTGGCAGACGCAGATTCAATCTGAGCATCCAGCTCTTCAAGCCGCTTATCGATCTCAGCAATTTGGGCCTGGCAGTTTTCAATGTTTTGGGTATACTCCTGCACCTTGCTGTTGCTGCCTGCATCGTAGCTGCTCTCATAGCTACCGATAACACCATTTTTGCTTTTGGGATTGAAGTGCTGGATGGCTGCAAACATGGCATTCAGGCCAAGCAACCCCTTCACTGCCTCGGCAAAGTCGGTGGCCTTTTTGCCAGTAGAAATATCTTTACTCATCTTCTCGATTCGTTCTCCATCGAAGAAGAAGTACCGAGATAATTCCCTGGGCAAAATTCCCTTAACCTCGTTTTCGCAGAGGGATTTCTTCACATAGGAAGTGTTTCCATCCACATCCTTGATGGCAATATCGAAAATGGTATTGTCCCCTTTGACCTTTCCGGAGTAGTCCTTTTTGTAGATCTGCTCTCGCATGAGGGTATAAGAAACATTACCGTGACGGAGCTTCAACGTGACTTGAACTTTTGCCTCCTGCCCCGGTTTCAAGTCGGCAGCTACCACCTTGTTCAGCATTACCTTGTCGGAAAATTCGGTTTCGCCGTACATACACCAGAAGAAAGCTTGAGCAAATGTGGTCTTTCCAGTTCCATTTTCTCCGATGATAATAGTCACGTTTTTACCATCAATACCCTGAGCAAAATCAATCGACTCGTTACGAAACTGACGGAAATTCTCCAGCTTTATTGATTCGAGTAACATTGCGCTTCCTCCTCAATCTGCTTTTTAATCCAAGCAACCATCTGCTGATCGGATTTATCCCGGGTCTTGAGGTTCTGGTTTTCAGCGATAATAATTTTTCGTTTCAGCCGCTCAACCGCCTTTTCATTGACGTTAATCGCTTCCATAGTTGTAATTGCCCTCCTCAATTTCATCTATATCACCCGTAATATGATACACATCTTGTATGGCCCAGATAAGATCATTGGCTGCCATGGGGTTTTGCGAGAGACGGCCAAACTCCTTGATGCGAGATAATTCATTCTTGATAAGTGTCAAATCACGCTGGGCTTGTTCAATGGTCAAAGAAGAAACGGCATCAAGAGGGCGAGGTAGGGTGACGAAGTCGTAAATAACCGCATAGGGCTTGTTGGGAGCCTTTCTCAACACGCGCCCTCGGCGCTGAATGTACTCTTTGGGGTTGGTAGTGCTAGCAAGAATAAAAGCGGTTCGGATACCAGGAATGTTCACGCCCTCATCCAAACACTTGATGGCGACGATGGCTTGGAGTCGATCCCCACGCTTGAATTGTTCTTTGATGGAGGCCCGCGTCTCCATGTTTTCCTTTGAAGTGAACTGTGCTACGCACATTCGACACTCATTTCCGAGTATACGGGTTACAGCTTCAATTTGGCGGATATCGCCCTCATCGTAACTGGAATTGTCAGAATTGGGGTCGATTACATTAGTAGCTCCACAGTAGACTAGGATGTTATTGTCGTGGATAAAGGGTATAATTTGCTCTCGGAGTGCATTCAGTTTCTCTGAGGCTCCAGCTACAATGCGGGCGCGGCGGAGAGCCAGAATTTCGCCATGCTTATTGAGCTTATATTTTCCATTCTTGTCTTTAATGAGGCACTTAGACATTTCGTAGGAGACTTGCTCATATGCCATGAGTTCATCCTCGCTGAGATGGATGACTACAGGATGATATTTGTAGGGAGTCAATTTGTCCTCTGCAATCGCACGCTCCAGGGTATACTCGATACACTTTTTCCCAAAAAAGGAATACAGAAGCGCAGTACCTTCTTCATCACGATGGCGTTCCAGAGTTGCCGAGAGGGCTAGCCGGTAGGTAAAGCGGTCATCCAGCAATCTGGAATATGAGGTTGCACCAAAGTTATGAGCCTCATCTACAACCAGAAGAATCGGAGTATTGATTTTTGAGATCTGCTCTTGCACAAAGGCATTGGTAAATGTTGCGTTCGTACAGATAAAGCAGAAAAAGCCCTTATCCTTTCTCAGCTTCTGATCTCGCACTGCTTTCGCAAGCCGATTTTTCCAATCTTTTTGGGAAGAACTGCTATAACCAATAATGGGGCGCATATTAAAACGAACGATATCCTCCACCCACTGCTCAACCAAGTGCTGATAAGGACAGACGATGATAACAGCAAGGCGGTCGTTCAAATCTTCGGACAGCTTAGACACCGCTCCCAGCCCGGTGTAAGTCTTGCCAGTGCCAGTAGCCATATCAAAGATGCCGTGGTAGTTCTCACCAACCCATGAGGCAATGGCTTCTTTCTGATATTCATGCAGAGAAATGTCATCCGGAATCCTTGCACCGATGGAGATGGCTTTAGAGATTGGATCCTGACTCTTGTGTGAAAATCCTAGAGGAAATTGTTCTATATCCACTTGGTAGTTAGGGGCTGATTGCCTATATTTTTCAATCAATGCTTGGGTGACTTTGGGAAATTCAAGAACTGTGATGTTGGGTTCGCAATTATTCCAGATTGCTGTAAATGCCGATTCTTTTAACTTGACTCGCTCAACCTCATTCTCAGATCCCCAGCTTCTGAACACGTCTATGGTTTCGTAGTTGATTGCCATAGCCGTGGCGGATTCATTCATCGAGCCAGAAAAAGCAACAATATTTCCAGCGCCATCCTCGATAAGCCCCATCTTCTCATGGTACATACCGATCCCGCTTTTGCTTTCAGTGTAGGCAATCCTGATATCCATGATACCGTCCGCAATGAGGCAAGCCAGGAGGTTTAGACGCTGCATTGAGAAGTAGTCCATCCGCTCATCTGAAATCTGACGCAGTATGGCATTCTCAATGATACGATTCCTTTCGGCATAACCCTTTTTTATAGCGGCAATGTCATCATCTGAGAGATATGGAGAGGCAACAATCTGAATTTTCCCTCCGGCAGAGGCCATTTGAGCAATTCCTTTGGAAATTTCAACAAGAGATGAGGATGAGAAAAAACCGACCGCCCGTTTATAGGAGACAGCATCGTGGAGTAGTGGCAGGTAAAAATCCTGGACGACATTATCGATCAGAGAGCGGTATTCATTTTTTAGTGGCGTGTCTTTAAAACTCACGATGCCACCCCCTATAAGTTATTTCCAATGTCGGCGATTGCTGCATACAATGCGTCAAAATCATCATCAGATGTTAGTGAATTCACACTGAAACGGATAGTTCCAGCTGGGTAGGTACCTAGGAACCGGTGGGCCAACGGGGCACAGTGCAAACCTGTACGAACGGAGATATTGCGCTCGCTGAAAAGCTGTCCAGCGATGTCGCTGCTAATTCCATCAATGACACAGGATACAATACCCACATACTGCCTATCCTCAATATTACCAACGGTTTGGATAAAGTCATAACGGGTAAACAACTCCAACAGGCGCTTCCGCTTTGCGGATTCTTCTTGATAGAGCTTTGAAACACCCTGCTCGTGAACCCATTTTAAGGCGGCGTTCAAACCGGCGATGGCTGAGATGTTCATCGTGCCAATCTCGAACCGCTCTGGTAAACTAGTCGGCATATCCTGGCTTGCAGACTCAAACCCAGTGCCGCCAAACAGGACTGGCAGCAATCTGATGTCCGATTTCATCACAAACCCGGATATTCCAGTGGGGCCAAGCAGTGTTTTGTGTCCGGCGAAAACAGCAAAGTCGAACGTGTCCAAGCCGACATTACAGTCCACGATTCCAGCCGTTTGGGCCATGTCCAACACTGTCAATGCATCATACTGCTTTGCCAACCCAAAAATTTCCTCAGTGGGAGCAATCAGACCGATAACGTTGCTGGCATGGCTTACAATCACAAGGTCGGGGCGGTCATTGTCAAACTGATAACGTATCCGCTCCAAATCATACTGAAGGTCTTTAGTGACCGTCAGTTGGAAAACTGCTACCTGTTTCAGCATCTCAAAGTGATGGAGAATCCGAGTAACGGCGTTGTGCTCAAAGGGGCTGATATAGATATTCTTTACCCCGCCGCTAATAAGCCCTTGAATAATCATATTCAAAGCAAGAGTAGCAGTTGGCTGAAAAACCACTTGCCTGGTGGGGCAATGGAGCAAATTGGTAATTTGGCCCCGCGTCTCATCCATGAGCTGTTTAGCCGCGCGAGACATCGCATAATCCCCTCTGCCAACACTGCCTCCGGCGTGACGGTAAAACTGATCCATCTGCTCATAGACACACTCTGGCTTTGGGAAAGTCGTAGCAGCGTTATCAAAGTAGGCCAATCGTTGTACCTCCTAGCAAAGCTCTTTCAGTATCTCGACTAGTATCTGACGCTTCTCTTGTTCGGAAATTGCTTGTCCCATAGCTTCCAGGGCTTTTGTAATCTGATTGTAGAGAAGCTTACCACGGGCGCTGATGTTCACCCGCTCAAAGCTACGAGTTGTGGTGCCACCATCTCCATTGACAAAGGCAATTTGATAGTTGCTGTCAGTGACGGTGTTTTCGAGAACGTGTTCCTTATGGTAAGATTCAGCGGTCTGCTTGTGTTGAGCGAGTTTCTCGACATATACGTCAACGGTTTGAGCATTCCAGTCCTCAGTACGAAGACCTGTGACAGCTTTGGCCAATCGGACAATAAAAGCATCTTCATCATTAGTAATACTCTTGAATAGAGCCAGCACTTTCTCAGTGCCATCCTGGAAAAGGTGGTCAAATGCAGTTTGGTCAAGTGTGTCGCACCAGTCCTGAACAGCTGCCGTCATTGAAATAAGTTTTTTGTTATGCTGGTTCTGGGGAAGCAGGAAGATAGTTTTCGTTTTCTTAATCAGTACACGTTTCAGCTTGCTCATAATGCCGTCATAGCAACCTTTGGCGGCCTCAATGTTTTCTGCAAGTCCTGCAACAATCCCCTCCCTGTAGTGAAAGGCTCTGGGTAGTTTCACAAAGAGAAGGTCATAGCTGTTTCCGCTCTGACGAAGGAGCCGCATCATGGCGCGGTAGCGATCATCGATTTGTCCACCAGTTGGAATAGAGGTGCTTTCTTTGGCGAACTTCGGGAGAGCCATCATCCAACGGCGCATGGCGTTAGCGATAAAATCGTAGGCATTAGCACCCCGTTCGGCATCGACCACAAAGGGTGAAAACATTTCAGCCAGCTGTGTGATGTACCTTTCCTTCTCTGGATCCCAATCGATATAGGAAAGTGTGAATGCAGCGGGGTCAGCATTGATTTGCAGGAGAGCATCCGATGTAATAGCTACCTGTCCGAATCGGTCAGATATCATAAGTTGTTGCTTATATTCATGAATGACCGCTGCAAGATATATGGGAATCAGCCCACGCCGGAGACCAATATGGTGTTCAGGGAGAGTGAGAACATCATAGAGAACATCGAAACCGAGCGGGCCATTGTTTTGTGCTGCTTGGAAAAATTGCTCAATGGCAGCTACCATATTAGAGATATATTCGTTGTCCGGGTGGAGAATAATATGCGGTGTTCCACCGTCCTCACTCCACATCCCGGTTCTCACCAGAGTGCTTCGCATGATGGACACCTCCTGGCCGGTTCCAGTGAGACCAAGGTTGGTTTCCAACTGGTTCCGGAGGAGGGCGGAGACAATTTTGCTCCGGCTGTTAGTAGCAATACCAGTGATTTCATTCCGATTGACTGCTTCGTTGTTGATAACAGGAGTCTGGGAATAGACATTGTCGCAGATATCCGACAGCAACTCAGTCAGTGCTGCTTTGCGATGAATAGGATGGACTTCGGCATTAAATATGTAAGTAGCTGCATATCCTTCAGGCTGAGTGTAGCGGGCGATAAAGGTACTGATGACATCGCGCAGGTCCTCATAGACTACATCATACTCATTAAACAATACTGGATCATTAACTGCGGAGTTCCTCAGGGCAATAACAGCCTGAAACTCCCTGACAATGTGATCAATTTCAAAGAAGTGCTTAGGTAGGATAAAAATCTGGCGTGGACAATCCCGACTTGTGTCAAGTAAGATGTCCCCAAGCGTGGAAATAGATTCTTCCCCATGTAGGATAACCGCAAAAATTATCCCGTCCGCCGCACTCGTTTCACTTTTGATAATCCAGTTGGTGTTGGGAGTAACCTCGCTCTCGTCAATAAAGACGAAAGAGAAGAACCGAGTCATTTCACGGGTGTCGTTATAGCGGGAGGGATACATATAGTTGTCAAAGTTTGAGGTGTTCAAAATATCTTTTACAGATATCTTACTGGCATTGACTTCAGCAAGGTCATTGATTTTCTGCCAGATATCAATGCCGGATGTCTGCTTTAGACGCAGATAGTTGTTGCTACGCTTCAGATAGACCACAAATTCCTTCTCGATCAGGGTATCAATGGCACCGATAATCTCAGCGGCAGTGTAGGAAGCAGAAAAAATGTTGACCATTTCATCCTTGGTAGGCTTTAACCGTTCAAATTGTTGGAGGGTATAAATCAGGGAGATGGTCTTGACTAGTTTAACCTCAAGAGAATCCTCTGGCAATCGAGAGATAATAGTTGAGGTCAGGACATAGTTATCATGGATTTCGCCTCCATATACTTCTTTTTTGAAGAGAGGCTCAAAATAGTCATAAATCGCATCTGGCGTGATAAAAGTAACCGCATCATCATTATACTTGTCTAAGAAAGCGCGGAGAGTCATTGCTCCCTCAGAAGATAGAAAGGTAAACAGAGTGCGCTCGTTCTGAGCCACGCGCTCGGAAAGGCGCGGCAAGATAAAGGTTGAGACAGGGTGGAGTGGATAGCAGCCGTAGATGGCTGTCCGAAGCTCCTCCTCATTTCCGGCAAAAAGAGGGTGGGTACGATACCTTGTGTGGATATTTTGAAAATCATTCCGATGAACATTCTGAAATGCCGCCCAAGATTCTGGGCATTTCTGAATAACAGATGCAATGATTTCATAGGTTTGGGAAAAGTTGTTGTTAAGGTGAATATGCTTGAACCGCTCAGAAACACCGCGCCAGCCGTCCACTTTTTGTTTTGGGAGTTTGTCAATATAGTTTGCAACTTCTTTGTGGCAAATCAACATCAGATGGAGTTGAAGTGTACCACTGCGGTTGCATTTCTCGGCAAAATCCTGCAACATTTTGGTATCGCTGACGGATGCCTCGGTGATGCTGGCTTCCAAGTATTTGCTGAATTCGTCATATACAACATAGAGCCCTGAATACCCCTTTTCGCGGAGCCCCTCGGCTACACTCTCGTAAAGCTCAACAACGTCAAAACCGAGAAAAGGATTAAAGATACTACCCGCCGTAAGGCTAGGATAGATACGTTCAAAGGTCTCATAGGCTGAGATATTATAACTATTCAGTTTGGCAATCAATTCTGAGATTGGTTCATCAAGGGCAGCCTTTAACTGTTCAAAGGTGTTGGGAAAATCGTTCTTCCATCGCTCTATTACTGAGATGGCAGCCTTATAGTTGGTCTCCGGCATCACATCGAGGAAGTCATTTTCGGACAACGTGCGCTGGAGTGCAAGTAAGAAAGCTTGGGTTAAGCTGGTATTACTGCCTGCAATAACCACAGGAAGAATTTTATTGTTACTATCGTAATAGTTTTGGATGAGCTGAGAAAGTCTAGGATTCTCCTCGACCTTTGGCATCAGTTTCTCAAAAAGGGGCAAGTCCTTTTTCAAAAGGATTGAAAGAATAGTGAGGATAATATGGGATTTTCCTTTACCATATGCACCGATTAGGATACGGGATCGTTCGGTCGACGTGACGGCAGTGCTCAGGAGAATTTCTTCCAGAAGCCGCAGTGCAGACTGGGTTGGGATGAAGTTTCTCAATTTGTCGTTGCTGCTGAGATCATACCCGATATTGACCGAGTATTGAAATCCAGTCGCGATAGATATCATCTCGCTCATTGCTTCATCTCCTACTCCTGTTCGTTGAGACTGGCATAGTATGATGCAACACAATCTTGAAAATCAAGGTTGTGTAGGATGCAGATTACGTCCAGTCCAGCGGTACGGTTGATTTTGATTTCGCCAAGCTGCTCAATCCGATAGAGTATATCCAGCATAGTAATGGCGTCAAGATTGAAAACCCGACCAATGTTGCATGGAGCGGTAAGAAGTTCGTTCAGACTGATTTCTTGCAAACCTTTCGCTTGCTCCACAATAACTGCTAAAGCTATCCAAGGATTGATGGCACTAGCCATAGGAATAGACTTGCGGTAGGTTTTCTTCTCTTTACTTAGAATATCAATCAAGCCCAATTCCCCGAACGGACAATCGATGTTACTCTCAGGATTGATGCGGTTCGGATTGGTTTTGAACCGGGGAACGTATGTGTTAATGATACAGGTGAAGTCATCATTCAAAGAGCGAATGGCAATCTCCTCAGTGCTGTCTGTCATTTTGACATAGTTCTGGAGGGCCGCTACAAAATCGTCCCGGCTGAACTCGGACATATTAAACTCATTAAAGAAGAAATAAAAGGCAGTGGCATTGCTCAAGTTACATGCAATGCGATATTGGAGCAGATAGAGTGTACCAATCTCTTCGATATAACGATCATTCTCGAAAACACTTCTGCCGAGCGGAGTAAATCGCTGTACCCGCCTCCCTGTGGTAGGTTCTTCAGTCAATCCAACAGCCAAGAGCCAATAGCGGAGGGATTTGACCATGTTAGCCCCTATACCAAGGACATCCATAGGGTTCTCATCCTTAGAGATAAAAACATCTTCCCTGGCGTCCACGTATTTCATTCCTTTGCTGAGCCAGCCTTTTCTGATAAAAAATGTTTCGTGGGCGCGGAACTTCATATCTCTGTCTCCTCTTCTAATACTTACTTAGTCCTCAAATACTTATCCATCGTACAGCCACCGTCTATGTACTTGGCCGTCATACAAGCCTTGCAGTGGATACATTTCGCTGGATCAATATAGTAGCCTGTAGAACTGATGGAAATAGCACCAGCGCGGCAGACCGACTCACACTTTAAGCACTTCCGACAGGCGTTGAACTTACGGATCTGATAACCCACCATACGTTGAAGGTTATCGTGGTCAGCCACATTCATTGTCCGCACTTTGACCGCATAATCGTAGCCATCTTGAGTAAAGGGCTGGATCGATAAAATAGGGACATTAGTACGGCTGTCTAACACAATGACTTCACGAAGAATCCTTTTTCCCAGTTCAGGAGCAACCCGTCCAAAAGGTACGAACATACCTGTGAGCTCATCGTCGAAAGGACGGACAAGGCGGTAGATTTTGGCATGGTCCTCGGCAGTACAGTTGGTGAATCTGATTTTAACATCGTTGGCAGATGTGAGGCCGTTTCCGCCCTGGCGGGCTTTCCACTTTCCAGTGTCCACATAAGTCTCTGGATCCAGCTTGCCGATTCGTTTAGCAAAGCTGATGAGGAAGTCTCTCCATGCTTTTGACTGCTCTGGCATATAGATCCGGGACAACGCCTGCGCCCGTGGAGTATTGTTGGGACAGCACCAGCAGCCTACGCGATCATAGCCACGACGATATGCTTCGTTGAAGTCAATATTTTCGCCTAGTATGTATAACCAGATATCAATGTCCTTCCAGAAAAAAATCGGGGAGGCAACAGTCTGCTGTTTGATTTTAATGGCATCGGCGCTGTCCTCGATACGGTTGTATTTGCTGCGGCTGACCGACTCAGATTTTCGGATGCCATAGAAAGTCAAGATTTGCTCGCTACCATAGAGACTATTGATTATCCGAGTGATAGGACCGGTCTTAAACATGGAGCAACACCAACGCATCATCCGGGCCGGAGGGCCAATATCATCGCAGACTTCATAAAAGTTTTGATCATCGTTCCGGGCAATTTGGAAGATAGCTTCGGGGTGAGCGGCGCGATATCGCTCCGCATATTCTGACGTGGCCGGAAACTCCAAAGTTGTGTCCCCGAAGATGTGGACAAGGCTAGGGTTGCTAAGAGCTTTAATAGCGAGGTCCGCAGTGACTGTAGAGTCCTTCCCGCCGGAAAATGATGCCACAATTTGCTCCGGCTTATATTTAGACGCTGCTCGTTGGATAAATTGAATGGCTTCATCCTTTAGAAAGTCTAGGCGGCGCTGGTTGGCCGCGATAAAAAGCCGAATATTTTGGTCAAAGGTATTATAGGAGTTAGATGGTTCCCCATTTTGTAAAGCGACTGCGATTTGATTCGCATCGCAGGTCTCATAGATAGTATTTGACATGGAGATGGGCTTACCGTCCACATAGTAGCGATTATTACACGCCCAGACAGAACTGTCACGCCAAAAGTGAGGTTCTTTGTCCAATATTAGTTCGATTAAGAGGCGTTCCTCCGGAAAAACGGGGCGAAGATCAGCCGAGAGGTATTTTGTCTTTTTGCCACAGAGTGGGCAGATACCCTTATCCGACTGGGAAACTGTATTGATGACAGGCACCTTGCAATGACTGCACCATCTGATTTCAACAGGAAGGTCCTCAACTGTGGCTTCACCGCACACAGGGCAGGTATCTGCGTTAGTTTCTATGTTACAGTTTCCACACCACAAGTATCTCAACCCCCTTGGTGTCTGTGAAATGAGTGTCTAGTGTTTGCTATCAATCCTATTAGACTGGAGTGTCTCTCTCAAACTCGACAATATCACCGATGTTGCAGTCTAGGGTACGACAGATTTTTCGTAGTGCCTCCATGGAAACATCCTCGCTCTTGCGTAGCTTGGTCATGGTGCTGGAGGATAAGCCCGTTGCCTCATGGAGATCCCCTTTGCTCATTTCCTTGTCTATGAGTAGCTTCCAGAGTTTTTTATAACTCGCCTTCATATCCCTCACCTCAACAAAATATGTTATGATTATAGCATATAGTGTCTCTCTGTGCAAGGCCAGATTTCTCTTTTCAAGATTTTTTTGGCTCTTTTACGCGATTTTATCTTGAAAAGAAGTCAAATTCATCTGCATGAGGGATTTTGATATGATGGGTTTTAGGTTAGTTAGCCTAGCGCACTCAAGCTGAGTACTTTCCTGCTGGAATCGCTTAAGTGTTTGATAGCCGTTCTCCTTACATTGAGGGCAGAGTTACCGCGAGAAAATATCTCTGTTCAAACGGTCTATTTGCGTCGTTCTCTGATAACTGCAAAAGAAATGGGATCGAAGATAATTACTTTCCTCCCAGCCTTTCGGGCATACCTCACCGTTGCCGCAGTTCCTCCACGCCGCTCTCCATTATAGACCGCCAGCAGTACCCCAGTAGCCTCTACCAGCCGATGGTTCCGGTCGAGCATACACCCGTCGTAATACTTACGGCTCATGTACTCTATCAAATCGGCTTGCTCCAAAATTGAATGATACCTGTCCTGTGCTGAATCACTCCACTTGTCCGCCTGTCCTTCGTGGGGTAGAATCAGATGGAGTCTCAGTGCAGGATTCTTCTTTCTCAGCTCTAGGACGATCAACGAAGCCCAGCAGTCTACCCCGTCAGCTCCACCACTGTAGAAGTCCGTCACTCCGGCATCAACTAATCGTGTAATCTACTCCAACAATGCAGCTTTCAGAGCCAAGCAACGGCTATCAGCTTCATTGTACCGCCACGGGAGCTTGTGTGGACGGTACCCCGTGAAGGCACAGCAGTTATTCACCATTGCTATTTCACCCTCTCTTGGTGCAAATTTCTAATGCGGGGGTTATATCCCCTTAATATAAGAGATTATAACCCCCATACTAGATAGTGTCAATGGGGGTGGATGCGTGATAATCTTTGATAAGCTGTGGAGTGTCATGAAAGATAAGGGTGTTTCTACTTACCAACTGAGAGAAAAATGCGGGATTGACAGCAAAACTGTCCGGCGTTTACGGGCGAATGACAACATGGAAACAAAGACGTTGAACAAATTATGTGCGGTGCTAGACTGCCGCTTGGAAGATATTGCGGAGTATGTTCCCGATGACGAATGAAGGAGTGCCGGTTGGCACTCCTTCTGTTTTTATAAGTTATATCTGATATAATTCAAAAATTCGATTGACTATAAACCACGCCATGTGCTATTCTATACAAGAAAGGAGTTGACAGCCATGGTCATTCGAGAAAACTATCTAGCCAAAATCCGTCCCTTCATCGGCAAGGACATTATCAAGGTACTGACTGGCATCAGGCGCGGCGGCAAAAGCGTTCTGCTGGAGCAGATCCGTGACGAGATCAACAGTCCCAACACCATATTCCTGAACTTTGAGGACTTAGGCAACCAGCACCTTTGCGAGTACAATGCTCTTCACGACTATGTATGCGAGAAAATTGGCGACAGCAAGGAGCAATTCTACCTGTTTTTTGACGAGATACAGGAAGTACAGGGCTGGGAGAAGGCGGTCAACTCCTTGCGGGTGAAATTCCATGCGGACATCTACATTACTGGCTCCAACTCCCGGCTGCTGTCCGGCGAGCTGGCGACCTATATTGCCGGACGGTATATTTCCTTTGTTGTATACCCATTTTCCTTTACAGAATTTCAAATGGCTGACCCTACCCTGACCTTCGACCAGTATATCCAATACGGCGGTATGCCCTTTCTGTCCAGCATCAACTTCGAGCCGGACATCAGCAAGAATTATCTCCAGGACATCTTCAATTCGGTGACCTTGAAAGATATTGTCAAGCGCAACAACATCCGGGACGTTGACCTCCTGGAGCGCATCATCGCCTATGCCCTGTCCAACATAGGTAGGAGCTTTTCAGCCACCAGCATCTCCAAGTTCTTCAAAGCAAAGAACCGCACCGTAGCCCCTGAAACAATCCTGAACCATCTGAAAGCCTGTGAGGAAGCTTATCTCTTGTACCGTCTCAAGAGCCAGGATATCAACGGCAAGAAGATACTGAAAGTCAACGAAAAATACTATGTGGCCGATCACGGACTGCGGGAAGCTGTCATCGGAGCAAACCTGCAAAACGTGGAAATCGTTCTGGAAAACATCGTAGGCTTGGAATTGCTTCGCCGGGGATACAAGGTCTGTGTCGGACGTGTCGGGAGGAAAGAGATTGACTTCGTAGGCGAGAAGCAGGGTGACAAGCTGTATGTCCAGGTCTGCTATCTGCTCAATGATGAAGCCACCATCCAACGGGAGTTTGGTTCGCTGCTGGAGGTCAGGGACAACTACCCAAAGATGGTTCTGTATCAGGAAGGCTCTTTCCGAGGGAACTATGAGGGCATCCCTGCGATAAGGATCGAGGACTGGCTGGCAGAGAAAAACGTGTAAAGCAGGTGTACTCGGGCGATCTTTGTGTGGTGCTGCCGTAATTCTCCTGCATACAAACAAAACACTTTGGCGCGTATAAAATAGATAACGCTGAATTGAAGTTGACTTTGCACATAATATGTACTATAATTGTCGTGCAAGGAGGCGATGGTATGGATACAAACATGACATTCCGCATGGATTTCGATGTGAAAGCAGAGATGGCCGCTATCTGTGCTAAGCTGGGAATGACAACGTCCACTGCTTTCAATATTTTTGCCAATGCCTTTGTGCGCGCAAAGGGAATGCCATTTGCTGTAACGATTCAAGAGCCAGATGCTCTTGTGTCTAAGGAGTCAATGCTGGCAGATACCGACCAGCTATTGGCTGATTTTGCGTCAGATTATAAGAGGATGGCGGAATGATTTGGATAAAGGTGGAGGACGTTATTTTGATCCATAGCCGAATTATTCAAGTCACCGGAGGGATCAGTTGCCGGATATGTTTATCGCTATTGCCGATGGCAGTGCAGATGAGCAGGATTTGTTAGCCTGGATTCGGGCGCATATCAGATGAAATGAGTAAGGTCAGCGCC
>JAAWGR010000052.1 GCA_022795445.1 Oscillibacter sp.
ACAAAAACACCGCTTCGTTTTTAGCGAAAGCAGTGTTTTGCGTAAGGTTGACAGCCCATTATGTTATTAGTTTCTGTTTCCCCTTGTCAAGAGAAGATATCAAAGTGAAAAAGAAAACTTCACTCCGAATTGTGTATTACAGACTATACATTCACTTCCATGCTGGCGCAATATTTCCTGCACAATATATAGCCCGAGCCCGCTTCCACCAGTCTTGCGGCTCCTGGACTGCTCTACACGATAAAATGCGTCAAACAATTTCGGAATACTGTCCTCCGGAATATGTACGCCAGTATTTTCAATCGAAAAACCTGTTCGTTCGTGTTCTGCAAATATGGAAATATAAATCGCCGATCCCTTGGGGGAATATTTAATTGCATTTCCAATGAGATTTGAAAACACTTTCTCCACCAATATTTTATTTCCACTTATGAAAGCAGACGTAGGGATATCAAAGTGTATATGTAAATCTTTTTCCACAATTAAATCCTCGGTTTCACTTAAGTAGGATTTGATAATCTGAACGCAATCTAAATAGTCCTTTTTGAAATCCATCCCCGTCGTTTCCAGACGTGAGATTGTCAAAATCTCTTGCACCATCGTTTCAAGGGTGTTCGCAATTTCCAATGATCTTGCCAAATACTTCTCACGGTCTTTGTACGCCCCAATGCCAAGAAGCATTCCCTCTAATTGCCCTTTGATAACGGTAATTGGCGTTTTTAGTTCATGAGACACTGCTGAAAAGAAATTTATACGGGCTTGTTCCAGTTCTTTCTCATGTTCAATATCAGCCTCAAGTTTTTTGTTCGCGTTTTGCAGTTCAAAAAGTACGCCGGAAAGGTTGCGGGACAGCGTATTGAGGCTTTTCCCCAATGTTCCCAGTTCGTCCGTCCGCTGCTCATCAACTTGCCAATCCAACTGTAAATCAGACATTTTTTCGGATATGCGGCTGATTGACAGCACTGGCTTTGTAATCATGTGCGAGTAAAGCCAGGACCCAGCGAAAGCAACTGCTAAAACAATCAGCAGGATAAGCGGAAATACACGGATAAAAGACTGCTGCAGTTCCCCGACCTGCTCTGCTGCTCCGTAAACGATGAGCATATACCGCTCATTGCTGTCTGAAAAAGAAAAGTGGTAGCTGCTCGACAGAACAGGGGCAGTTTCGCGCATCTTATCGACCTGCGTTTGCTCGATATATACTGCGTTACCGCCCCACGCGTTGTCAAACAGTTCCGTAGGCAAGGGCACAAACGCGCCTTTGCCATTGTACAGTTCAACGGAATTGATTTCCGTATCTTGAAGAATCTGATCGAACAAGCCTCCGCTATTTGAGAAAGCTACTTGTTCCAATTCGGAAACAAAGCCCTGCGCCCGTTCATCCAGAACGGTATTGAGTTTGTTGGAATAGGTCTGTGGCATAAGCCATGCCAACAGACCAAACACCAGCAGCGATACGCATAACAGCAGAATTGCAGTTGTAAAGAAAACTTTTGCAAATAAGCTGCTCTTAACTTTCTTTATCAATTTTATATCCCACCCCTCTGATTGTCTGGATAAATTCGATGCCCAGCTTCTTCCGCAAGTTCTTAATGTGCGTATCAACCACACGCTCGTCCCCATAGAAATCATACCGCCACAGTTTGTCCAAAAGATTTTGCCGGGTCAAAATGCGTCCTTGGTGCGTAAGCAATTCTTTCAGCACTTCAAATTCCCGCTGTGTCAGTTCATAAGAAGTCCCGTCCACTGTGGCCGTATAATTGTCGCAATCCAAAATGAGGTTTTGATAAGGAATCGTTTTATGCTCATTCTCCTGTGGCCCTTTGCTCCGCCGCAGAACAGCGGCAATTTTCCGAATTAGAATCGGCATGGAAAAAGGTTTTGTGATGTAATCGTCAATGTGTAAATCCAGTCCTCGGATCTGTTCTTCCTCTCCGCTTAATGCAGTAAGCATGATGATAGGAACCTGGGATTGCTTTCGGATCAGTTCGCAAACTGCAAAGCCATCAATTTTAGGAAGCATTATATCAAGCAAAACCAAATCGAACTCTGTAGAAGAAAATGTGGATAGCGCCTCTATGCCGTCGCTGGCTAGAATGATCTCATATCCGACCTCTTGCAGAAAGTTCTTCAATAACTCTTGAATATCCAAGTCATCCTCAACAACTAAAACCCTTTGCATACTAACACCTCCAGGAAACAGCATAACATAGAATTTTGTGATTCGTGTGTAGTTTTCAAATTTCACTTGTTTGCTGATGAATATTTTAATTTTATATTTACTGAAAGCCCCACAGAAAATTGCACAGATTCGCTTATTTACTGGGGACCCTGGCCTGCTCTTGTAAAAAACGGGATGTTTATGTTATAATCTGTAAATAAACCATCCAAGGAGGAATACGGCTATGGAAACATTTCCGTGAAACCGCTGTTGTTTTGGGACTGCTGCTCATTTTGGTTTTTTGCGCAAGTATTTATAGTGGGTTCACAGCACATCCCAAATGCCTTACGGAACATATTCTTTGAATGGGAGCCGTTCCACTGGCGCAGAATTTATAACATTCCGCGGTGATACGCGCTATACCCGTTACCAAGATGGGCAGGTATTAAGCCAGGGAACGTTTGAGGCGTTGGAACCATTTGACCGCGTTGTCTACCAGTTCACTCCGGACGACGGGTCCCCCTTGGAATACTATTTCCGTTCCAGTGACAGCTTTTATCAGGTTCGGGGCGATACGGTAGTCTCCTTTGAAATGTTCGACGAGCGGGCCGTCTACTGTAATTTTACACCATAATGGAGGCACGGTATGGATCAGCATACCATTTTAAAACAATACTTTGGACATACCAGATTCCGTCCAGGGCAGGAAGCCCTTGTGGACGGTATCCTTGGGGGACGCGACGTCCTTGGCATTATGCCCACTGGCGGCGGCAAATCCCTTTGTTATCAAATACCCGCTTTATTACTCCCTGGAATTACCGTTGTGATTTCCCCCTTGATTTCCCTCATGAAGGACCAGGTTGCTGCTCTTCAGGATGCCGGTGTCAACGCTGCGTTTCTCAACAGTTCCCTCGATCTGGAAGCCGCCCGCCGCGTCTGGGAAGGCCTCCGCTGGAACGTGTATAAACTGCTCTACATCGCTCCGGAACGGCTGACAGACTACCGATTTTTGGATGTTGTGCAGAATGTTTCTCTGGTAGCTGTGGACGAAGCGCACTGTATTTCCCAGTGGGGGCAGGACTTCCGCCCAAGTTACCTGAAAATTGCGGAATTTGTGGAAAATCTGCCCAAACGTCCCATCCTGGCAGCGTTTACTGCCACAGCTACCATACAGGTACAGGAGGATATCGCACAGCGTCTGGCGCTGCGAGAGCCTATACGGGTTGTGACAGGATTTGACCGGCCGAATCTGTACTTCGATGTCCAGCGGCCGAAGAAAAAGCTTTCCACGGTGCTGGAGCTGGTGAAGGAACGCAGAGGCAAGGGCGGGATTATTTACTGCGCTACCCGGTCTGCGGTCGAAAAGGTCTGCGGTGCGCTTTGCGCAGAAGGAGTGCGGGCCACGCGATATCATGCCGGGCTGTCGGAGAGCGAGCGGATGAAAAACCAAGATGATTTCCAATTCGACCGCAAATTGGTCATGGTTGCCACCAATGCATTCGGCATGGGGATTGACAAATCGAATGTCAGCTTTGTGATCCATTACAATATGCCAAAGAATCTGGAATCCTACTACCAAGAGGCGGGCCGCGCCGGGCGTGACGGCGAACCCGCGGAATGTATCCTGCTCTATGGCCCAGGAGATGTGGCGACTGCTAAATTTTTGATCAGCCACAGCGACGACAGCGCCTTGGGTGAAGAGGAGCGCATTGCCCTTCAAAAGCAGAACCTGGAACTCCTGAACATCATGACAGGCTATTGCAAAACCACGGACTGCCTGCGAGGATATATTTTAAAATACTTTGGGCAGGCTCACCCGAAAACCTGTGCCGGCTGCGGCAACTGCCGGGGTACTTTCGAGACAACCGATATCACCATCCCGGCACAGATTATCCTTTCCTGTGTAAAGCGGGTGCAAAAGCATCTGGGGTATTTTGTTGGAACCGGAATGATTACACAGGTCTTGAGGGGCGGCAAGGGGCAGAGGGTTCTAAGCCTGAGGCTGGATTCCCTCTCTACATACGGGCTTTTGAAGGAAACGCCCGCCCCACTTCTGCGGCAGTATTTCGAGTGCCTGGAAGCAGAGGGTTACACCTTTGTGGAACAGGAACACAATACCCTGCGGCTCACGGAACGGGCCGGCGCGGTACTGTTCCACGGCGAGCGGGTAACGATGCAAACGAAGCTGGAGCGGAAGACGCCAGAAACTCCCCAGAAAGCCGCGGCAGCACCGGAACCAGAGTACGACGGTCTCCTCCAGGCGCTGAAAGCAACGCGTTCCCGGCTGGCACAGGAAGAAGCCGTTCCGGCATACATTGTATTTTCTAACGCTACACTCTCGGATATGGCGGCAAAGGAACCAAGGAGCATGAAGGAGTTCCTGGAGGTATCCGGCGTGGGCCAGGTGAAGGCCTCTCGGTATGGCGCAGCTTTCCTGGATACCATCAATCAATATCTTGCCGCTCAATTTTAATGGGAGTTTGAAACGGTACATTAGATGTGCCATAATCAGAGTAACAAATGCGGATTTGGAGAGCGCGGAAAGACAGGACTGAAAAAATCGCCTCTTTTGTAATTATGTACCTATTAGGGTGGGAAAACACATGAAACATATTGGATTTACTTCCTGGTACAATGAAAATTGCAAGTTTGTTGGCGCTTTGGAAGATGAGCAACTGGGAGAAAATGATGATCTAAAGTGGATGAATTACGAGGAAACTATGGCGGCTTGGGACGCAACGGTTCTCCATTTGCGATATCACGGAATTAAATTCTCTGGGATTTATCATCAAAAAGGCAGGTATGGTGTACCATATTTTGATAATGGGAAAAAACTTTGCTTGGATATTTTATCCTAGGGCTATTTGATGGAAGAAGCATTAAAAATGGAACAGGATCATATCACAGATATGCCCGAATGCAAGTGGTCGTGTTGGGTGGAACCAACTGAATTTATACTCCCATATGGAGAGCAGCCTGATACTATTTTTCATTGGAAGAATGATCCAATCGCCAACGCTAAGATGGAACGATATTTAAGAGGCGGCTCTTCTTCATAGAATAACCCCCGGCAAAAGCCGGGGGTTTCTTTTTGGGGCGTTCTGCTGCATATATGGTATTAGTCTTCCGCCATCTTGCGGTACTTCGCATAACGCGCCTTAACGTCAGCAATCTCCTTTTCGTAGAGGGCATCGGCCTTGCCAGGGAAGTTGTTCTTCAAAGAGGCGAAACGGTTCTCGCCCATCAAGAAGTCCATCAGCTTCCCGGTGTCCGGCTCAGGAGAATCCAGCTGGAACGGGTTCTTGCCCTCCGCAATACGGCGGGGGTCATACCGGTACAGATGCCAGTAGCCGCATTCGACAGCCTTCTTCATCTCATCCTGAGAGCAGCTCATACCAGCTTTGATATGCTGTTCCAAGCAAGGGCAATAGCAGATGACGATAGAGGGACCGGGATAGGCTTCCGCTTCCCGCAGGGCTTTCAGGGTTTGGGCCTGGTCGTAGCCCATAGCAACCTGTGCCACGTACACATAACCGTACTGCATCAGGATACCGCCCAGATCCTTCTTGGAAACCTGTTTACCGCCCGCAGCAAACTTTGCTACGGCGGAGGTCGGTGTAGATTTAGAGGACTGACCGCCGGTATTGGAGTACACCTCGGTATCCAGGACCAGCAGATTTACATCCCGGTTCTGCGCCATAACATGGTCGATGCCGCCAAAACCGATGTCGTAAGCCCAGCCGTCGCCGCCGATGGCCCACACGGATTTCTTTGCCAGGAATTCCTTGTTTTCCAGGATATACTTGACATCTTCTGTCTGCTCCGCAGCCTCCAGGGCCGCGATGAGTGCGTCGGAGACAGCGCGGGACTTCTCCCCGTCGCTCCAATCCGCCTGATAGGCGCTGATGGCACCTACCGCGACGCCGGCCTCTTTCAGCGCATCCATGCGGATAAGCAGTTCCTTGCGGATGGCATCCTGGGCATGGAAGTAGCCGTAGGCAAATTCAGCGTTGTCCTCAAACAGGGAGTGCTCCCAAGCGGGTCCCCAGCCCCGGCTGTCTTTGCAGTAGGGCAGGATGGGAGCGCCGCCGCTGATGGCGGAGGAACAGCCTGCGGCATTGCCCGCGTACATGCGGTCGCCCACCAGCTGGCTGAGGAGCTTAATGTAAGTCGTTTCGGCGCAGCCAGCGCAGGCGGCAGAGAATTGGAAGTAGGGCTTTGCAAACTGGATATTCTTGACGCTCTTGCTGTTGATGACATCCTTCTTGAGGTAAGCATCATTCATAGCCACCTTATCGAAGTTCTCCTGTTCAGGCTTCATTTCTTCGAACGGAGTCATGACCAAGGCGTCAGCGGTCTTTTCATTCTTATTGGCGGGGCAGGCCGTCAGGCACACGCCGCAGCCAAGGCAGTCATAGGGGGAAATCTGCATCCGGAAGGAATAGGCAGGGGCGTCCTTGCCCAGGCCCTTGGCGGGCACGGTGACAAAGGAAGCAGGAACTTGGGCCTTCTCTTCCTCGGTCAGCAGCACCGGACGGATGGCCGCGTGGGGGCAGCACATCGCACAGCGGTTGCACTGGATGCAGCTCTCAGCGTTCCACTTGGGTACCTTGAGGGCCACGCCGCGCTTGGAGTAAGCGGAGGTACCGTTCTCCCAAGTACCGTCCAAAACGCCATGCTTCTGGAACACAGAGATGGGCAGTTTGTCGCCCTGCTGGCGGTCCATGGGGATAACGATTTCCTTGACGAAGGGTGTGGCGTTGACTTCCGCAGCGGGGGTATCAGCGGCATTGGCCCAGCTTTCGGGAATCTCCACCTGAACGGCGGCGCTGACGCCCACATCCACGGCGGCGTTATTCATATCAACGATCTTCTGTCCGGCCTTTTTGAAGTAGGAATTGTAGTTGTTCTGCTTCATGTCCTCGATGGCCATATCCAGCGGGATGACCTTTGTCAGGGCGAAGAATGCTGCCTGCAGAATACTGTTGGTGCGATTTGCGCCGAGGCCCACTTCAACAGCCAGTTTCGCGGCGTCGATGATATAGAACTGGGCATGTTTTTTCGCTAAATCACGCTTCATTTTGCCAGGAAGACGAGTTTCCAGTTCTTCCACGCTCCATGGGCAATTCAGCAGGAAGGTGCCGCCCTCTTTCAAATCCTCCGTGGTGTCATACTTGTTGACGTAAGTCGGCGCATGGACGGCAACGAAGTCTGCGGAGGAAACGGTATAAGTTGACCGGATCGGGGTATCGCCAAAACGCAGGTGGCTTTGGGTCAGGCCGCCGGACTTCATGGAGTCATAGGAGAAATACGCCTGGGCATACTTATCGGCCACAAGACCGATGGTGCTGATGGCGTTCTTGTTTGCGCCGACGGTACCGTCGCCGCCCAGGCCCCACAGCTTGCAGGAGACCTCACCGGGATGGTTCAGCTCCACTTCCTGATAGTCCAGGGAGGTATGGGTCACATCGTCGATGATGCCAATGGTGAAATTGTTCTTAGGCTGGTCCTGCTTGAGGTTATCGTATACAGCGATGAGCTGGCCGGGGGTAGTATCCTTGGAACTGAGGCCGTAGCGGCCGCCCACGACCTGGATATTGCCGCGCCCAGCTTGATTCAGGGCGGTCACGACGTCCAAGTAAACGGGTTCACCCACGGAACCGGTTTCCTTAGAGCGGTCCAGAACGGCAATCTTCTTGCAGGTAGCGGGAATCGCAGCGGCGAAGTGTTTCACAGAGAAAGGACGGTACAGGTGGATCTGCACCAGGCCAACCTTGCGGCCCTGGGCGTTGAGGTAGTCCACGGTTTCCTTGACCGCCTCGGAAGCGGAACACATAACAACGATGACTTCCTCGGCGTCAGGCGCTCCGTAATAGTTAAAGAGTTTGTAATCCCGTCCGGTAAGCTTGCTGATCTCGTCCATATAGTGTTGGACCGTATCGGGCACTGTGGCGGCCTTGACGTTTGCGCCTTCTTTGCACTGGAAGTACACGTCAGGGTTAACGTTATTGCCGCGGTTCGTGGGGTGCTCCGGGTTGAGGGCCTGGCGGCGGAACGCCCGCAGGGAATCGTAATTGATCAAGCCGCGGAGGTCTTCGTAATCCAGGGCCTCAATGCGCTGCATCTCGTGAGAGGTACGGAAGCCGTCGAAGCAATGCATGAAAGCATAGCGGGAGCTGATGGCAGACAGGTGGGCCACTGCACCCAGATCCATAGCCTCTTGCGGGGAGGAAGACATGAGCATTGCATAGCCGGTGGTGCGGCAGGTCATAAAGTCGGTATGGTCACCGAAGATGGAGTGGTGGTTGGAGGTTACTACGCGGGAGGCAATATGCATAACGCTGGGGAGGAACTGGCCGCCCATAGCGTACATGGCAGGGATCATCAGCATCAGGCCCTGGGAGGAGGTAAAGGTCGTGGTCAAGGCGCCGGCCTGGAGGGAGCCGTGACAAGTACCAGCAGCGCCGGCTTCAGACTGCATTTGGATGACATCTACGGTAGAGCCGAACAGGTTCTTACGGCCCTTGGCAGACCATTCGTCCACCTTTTCCGCCATTGGCGAGGAGGGCGTAATGGGATAGATCGCCGCGACTTCCGTAAACGCGTACGCCACATGTGCCGCAGCGGTATTTCCGTCCATAACGACATACTTTTTTTTCATAAGACACCTCTCTATGTATGGATTGCTTCTCCTTTTTGCTGCTCCGCGCCGCGGGATGACGTGGGCAAACAGGCCAGGGGACGGCCTGGGTCATGCCGTGAAACCGGTCTGTGGAGCCACCCCCTTTCTGGTTCCTAGAAATCCCTTGAAACTGCTTGGGAATCATCTTTCCTATTATACCCGATATCCCTACAGGTGTCAAAGGATTTTCATGGATTTGTACCGGCGGGTGAGAGTGGGAGGTATCTTGCCGATTACATTTCCTTATCTTCTGGCATAGAAGATTCATTCAGCTGCGCGGGATAAACGCCGGAAGCATGAAGGGCCTTCAGCGCTTGTGCAACAAGGCCGCGATCCTCCTGATAAGTCATACCAAACCATTGGTCGGCGGAAGAGAGAACGTTAATGGTTAACTGGTTTGTTTTCATCAAATAATCCGCCATAACAGGGAGAAGGCACTCTGCCTTGGGGTTATTCCCGGCTGTATTACGCAGGAAATCCTCAAAATAGGTGCGCATAAGGGGGAAAATTGAGGGCATGAAGCCCCAAAAGTTCATGGATACAACCGATTCCGGAGCAAGAGGACGGTTTGCTTCCAAATCCTTGAGCGTACCATCCGGGTAAAGCTGAATTTTAGCGGTTTCCCGAACCGCTCTCAGCTTGCCGCCTTCCAAAGTGCAGACGCCTCTGGATACCGTCCCATGAAGGCTGGCGGTATTCTTCAAAAGATAGCCCACCATTGCAGCGTGTCCTTCAGCCGGCAGACGCTGGAGCTCCTGGTACATCATCTGATAGGCATGCGCACCATAATAATCGTCAGCGTTAATCACGCAGCAGGGCTCGTGGATCGCTTCCTCTGCGCATAAAAGCGCGTGGACTGTGCCAAAGGGCTTTGTCCGCTCTGGCGGAATCGCATAGAAGTTTGGAATGGAGCTGAAATCCTGGGTCGCATACACGACCTCAACCGGATTGCCATCCAAGGCCTTCTTCGTCCTGAGATAGCCGCCGCAGATGCGCTCTAACAAATCATGCATATCCGGCTTGATGATAAATACAATTTTGTTGAAACCCGCCTGCAAAGCGTCATAAATGGAATACTCCATCAGGATTTCGTTGTGGGGGCCAATGCCGTCCACTTGTTTGTTGCCGCCGTAGCGGGAGCCTAATCCCGCCGCCATGATTATCAAAGAAACTTTCATTTTCCTGCCCTCTCGTTTTGTGTTCTGCTGGATTTTTGCTTATCGTACCGCATTTTCCTGCTTTTTGCAACCGTTCTTTTCGGTTTTCCCTTTTTACATTTGGGTTGATAAACTTCTGTTTTCCGCTATTTCTTATTGGTACATGAAAAGGGCCGTGTATCGGCGGGAATCACTTGCTTCACGCTTCTGAAAAGGGATTTGCAAATGAGATAACGGGATCACCGTGCGCAATAATGTCAATAATATGGTTTTGCGTATAGATTCCGTAGTGTTTCCATGCTCCGGGGTAATATGTGCCATCATCAAACTGCTGGGCGTCTGTAACGCTGCTCAGGTGTGAGAGCAACTTTGATTTTCCAAAAAGAATCAAATGTTCTCCGTGCCGTATCTCCTCTGGATCATAGGAGCAGAACGATTCGTTTCTTATTTGATAAATAATGTACTCACAAAAACAGATTTCATAGAAACACCGTTTATTGATTTCAATCGGCCGCGTATTCTCTAAAATTCCGCGGAGCGTCTGCCCAGTTGTTTCATCCATCTCTCCAAAATCGTGGATATTGCCGCCCTTGGTTCCAACTTCTGCCGCAGCAATTACAATATGAAGTTCCTCCTGTAATCCATCTGATAATGATATCAAAAAGGGAGAATGACTGCCCAGTTTTGAATCAAGTGTTTGGAATGTCAGACCATTTTTCATGATAAGTTCACTCCTAATAAATCCAATTTTAATTTTTAGCAAAGAAGGCTTCCCATTATTTTTCCTGTGGAGAGAGCCAACCCTTCTGCCGCCAGCGGCGGAACTCTGTCACGGCCAGCAGGAGGGAAAGGACGAAGGATGCCGCATCCGCGACCGGCACCGCCAGCAGTGCGCCGTAAACTCCAAGGCGGCTGGCGAGCAGGATTGCCAACGGAATCAAGAAAACGCCTTGCCGGGTCAGGGGAATCAGCAAGGCTTTGCCGGGCTTGCCAACCCCCTGGAAGAATGAGGCGGTCGTCATGTGGAGACCATAGAGGAAAAAGGTCAGCATATAGAGGCGGAAGAAAACTTGTGCGCAGCTGGCATAAACCGGATCATTGGAGACAAACAGCATCCCCAGTTGACGCGGGAACAGTTGGAAGACCGCAAACCAGGCGGTGGAAACGGCTAGGGCGATTTTTGCCGCAAGGCGATAAGTCTGGCGCACCCGCTGGTAATGCTTCGCGCCGAAATTAAAGCCGTTGATTGGCTGTGTTGCAGAGGAAACGCCAACAAACATGGAATGGGAAATTTGGTAGACTTTTACAATCATACCGTAAACTGAGAGGGCGATGTCACTTCCGTAGAGGCTGGATGCGCCGTAACGCCGCATGAGATTGTTCATGACGATTTGCACAAGGGCCGTCATGGCCTGTGTTAAAAAGCTGGGGAACCCCAGGGAGAGAATTCGCATCGTGAGCGGCCAAGTGAGACGCAGAGCATCCCGGCGGATGTGTATGGTCTTGGGGCTGCGTATATATTGGAGGAACAGCACGCCCGCCGCCGCTTGGCCAATGACTGTAGCAATGCCTGCGCCGACGACGCCCATGCCTAGTGGGAAAATGAAGATAGGATCAAGGATCAAGTTGATAACTGCTCCAGTCATCATAAACTTCATCGCGTACTGAGGCCTCCCGTCGGCGCGGATGACCGCCGTCAAGGCGGGGCACAGCATCTGAAAAGGCAGTCCCCAGGCGATGGTACGCATATAGGCGAGGGAGTCAGCATAGGCAGTATCTGTGGAACCAAAAAGCCGCACAACCGCAGGGGCAAATAGGCCGCAGGACAGGCCCAGCAGGATACCGCAGACGACTAGGAGCGTTAAAGTGTGGCTGACGGTTTTATTGGCCTCTTCGGCATCTTTTCTTCCCAGGCAGAGGCTGATGTTGGCAGCACAGCCGTCGCCCAGCATGAGGGCTATGGCGTTGCTCAGAATTGTGAGGGGAAAGGCGACGTTTGTAGCAGCCATGCCGGTGATACCGACGCCTTGGCCGATGAAAATCTGATCAACGATGTTGTAAAGGTAGTTGACCATCAAAGTCAGGGCCGTAGGGATGGAATAATGGGCAATCAGCTTTGGGATTGGTTCCGCTTCCAGAGGGTTCAGAGCATTTGAATTTGACATACAGCCATCTCCTTTCTAAATCCCCGGCAGGGAAACCAAAAGCGCCTGGAAAGCGGTTTCCCATTTCAGGGCCGCCTACCGGACGCTTCTTTTTTGCATAAGGGGAAAAAGCGGCCGCAGGACTGCTTTCTTCTCCCATCCAGACCAATCTGTTGGCTTCGGGATTGCACCGAATCAGCTTGCGCTCGCGGGCTGTTACCGCCAGTAGAGAACTTCTCATTTTCAAAGAAAGGGATATCAAGTTATTGAAAAAGTATAGCATAGGAACCGGGAACCTGTCAATCCGCGAAAACAAATGCCCCTTTTCAAGATCAAGGTTGCACAGGAAACCTAGGGGCATATTGGGGACTTCTGAGCAGGTTCTAGAAATTGTTTTCCGGAAGCGGTCGGAAAAGCGTCGAAAAATGGCGCTTTCCCTTGCAAAAGCGCAGTGGTGTGTGGTATACTGAACTATATATTTTTTTCTGTGCCGGGAGGGCTGACTATGATCCGCATCAGTAAGGAAAACTATTACCTGGACATTGCGGAAACTGTTTTGGAGCGGGCTACCTGCCTGCGCCGGATTTACGGCGCGATTATCGTCAAAAACGACGAGATCATCTCCACTGGCTACAACGGCGCCCCTAGAGGCCGTGCGAACTGCGTAGACATGGGGTGGTGTTCTCGGGAAGCCCTGCAAATCCCTCGGGGCCAGCGGTATGAGCTGTGCCGCAGCGTCCACGCGGAGGCTAACGCCATCATCTCCGCCTCCCGCCGGGATATGGCGGGAGGTACGCTCTACTTGGTGGGCCGGGACGCTCAGACAGGGGAACTCCTTGCCGATGCCAGTTCCTGCTCTATGTGCCGCCGTCTGGTGATCAACGCAGGCTTGGAACGGGTGGTCATCCGCCGCAGCCGCACGGAGTTTGAAGTGATTTCCGTTGCAGATTGGATCGCGGAGGACGATACCCCCGCCACTCCACAGCCATAACCGGTCCCGTTGTATCAAAAGAAAGGGAGGGTCTCTTTGAAAGCAGGACTTGTCACCTTTTACCATATCCATCATTATGGCGCAGTGCTCCAAGCCGCCGCAACCCAAAGGGCGGTAGAAGCTTTGGGTTGGGAGTGTGAGATTCTGGATTATTACGTCAACCAGGACAACCGTCTCTTCCAGCCCGTTACCAGCCCCGGCCGGGCGGCTGCGGACGCCCACACTGCCCTGCATTACCAGGCCCTGCATGAGCGGCAGCGGCGCTTCGAATCTTTCGCCCAGCAGCAGCTCCGCCTGACGCCCCGCCGGTTTCTCAGCCTGGACGAGCTGCGTCGGTCGGCCCCAGTTTACGACGTTCTGCTCTCTGGCAGCGACCAGATCTGGAACCCCCGAATTTTTCCTGATCGGCAGTTTGACCCGGTTTTCTTCGGTACGTTTTCGGACTGCCGGAAAATTGCCTATGCCCCATCCTTCGGCATTCCCCGTATCCCAGGGGACCAGGAGGAGACTTTGCGAAACTACCTCTCCAACTTCTCCCATCTCTCCGTGCGGGAGGAACAGGGCCGAGAAATCATACGGCAGGTTGCGGGCCGTATGGCCCCAGTGGTGCTGGACCCTACTTTACTTTTGACCGCGGAGGAATGGGCCGCCGTCTCGGCAAACATGGGACGTTCTGGCGGTTATATCCTCTGCTACTGCGTCAGCAAACCAGGACCGCTGGCGTTCTACGTCCAAAGACTGGCAGAAAAAACCGGACTGCCCGTGGTGCAGCTCTGCGGCGCACGGCGGCGGGTGTACTCGAAAGCCCGCCTGGTTTTTGACGCCGGCCCGGCGGAGTTCCTGCGGCTGTTCCAGAACGCCGCTTACGTTTGCACCAACTCCTTCCATGGAACCGTGTTTGCTGTACAGTTCCAAAAACCCTTCTTCTCCTCCGTCAGCCCTGTGGAACTGGCGGAACCGGAACGCTCCCGCACATACAGCCTCCTGCGGCGTTTGGGGCTGGCGGAGCGGATTGTCGGCAAGGGCGATACCGCTGCGCTGGATGCAGAGATCGATTGGCAGACCGCCACGGAGCGTCTGAAAGCGGCGCGGCGGGATTCCTTGACGTACCTCCGTGCTGCGCTGGATAACATACCTGCTCAAGAACCGGAGCCCGTTCATAAAGACGGAGGACCGGGACCAACCCGGACGCCGCCGGTTTTAGTTGATCATATGCACTGTACCGGATGTTCCGCCTGCCGGAACATCTGCCCCAAAGATGCCATCTCTATGGAGCGGGACCGGGAGGGGTTTGCCTATCCTGTGGTGGACATGGACAAATGCATCCGGTGTGGACGCTGCACTTCCGTCTGCCCTATGCTTCAGGAACGGGAGAAGCGGTCTCTGCCCGCGGTGTTTGCCGCATGGAACAAGGATGCTGACGTCCGGCGGGATTCTACCTCTGGCGGTGTGTTTTCTGCCTTGGCAGAGTATGTGTTGGAAGGCGGCGGCGTCGTCTTTGGCGCGGCCCTGAATGGTAGGCAGCACCTGCACCACATCGCTTGCTTCCGCCAGGAAGACTTGTGGCGTCTGCGGGGAGCCAAATATGTACAGAGCGACCTGGGCGACACGTTCCGGGCCGTGAAAAAATACCTGGAAACCCGTCCGGTGCTGTTTTCCGGGACGCCGTGTCAGGTGGATGGGCTGTACCGTTTCCTGGGCGGCAGGCCGGAAAATCTGATTACCTGCGACCTCGTATGCCAGGGTGTGCCCTCCCCTGGCGTATGGGAGGACATGGTACGGGTAATCGAATCCCGGCGGGGCCGGGAACTGCAAACTGTGCGGTTCCGGAACAAGGTTGACGGATGGAAAAACAGTCATTTTACTACGGTCTTCGACGACGGCGGCGTATGTACCGTCCCACTGTTTCAGACAGAATACGGGCGGGCGTTTGGACGGGCGCTGTTCCTGCGGCCCTGTTGTTACCGCTGCCCATACGCCAGCCTGAACCGGGTTGGAGATTTTACCTTGGGCGATTTATGGGGCTTGGCTTCTGACGAGCTGCCGGAACAGCAGCAGCGCGGCGTAAGCCTGTTGTTGATCAACACTAAGCATGGAAGCCACATCTTCGACCAATTGCCGCTGAACCGCCAAGCGTTCCCGGTGGAACGGGCCGTGGCGGGAAATCCGCGTTTGGCGGGGCCGATTGAACAACCGGGAGATCGAAGCGCGTTTTTTGCAGCGTATGCGCTGGAACCGTTCGATGTGGTTTTGCGGAAATTCTGTGCGCTGCCGCCGCTGCCGGTGCGGGCGGCAGGGAAAATTTTATCGCCGGAAGCAAAGGCGCGGATTCGGAAGCTCTTGCGCTAACTGTTGCAAATGCCATTTGCAGCGCCGGAGAAATTTGGTAGGATTTTATTACAAAATCGGCACAGGCTATGAGAAGCCGAATGATCTGAAAAAAAGGAGCAATGGCAATGAAAAAGTATGAATGCAAGCCCTGCGGCTATATCTACGACGAGGCGGCTGGCGACCCAGACAATGGCATCGCCCCCGGCACAAAATGGGAGGACCTTCCTGAGGATTGGGTCTGCCCGCTGTGTGGCATGGGTAAGGATGAGTTTGGAGAAGTGAAATAATAAAACGGTTCCGCCTTCCTCTGGATGGCGGAACCGTTTTGTATAGAAGAACATTATCTGGTGAGGTTCAGGGGTGACGTTTCTATCACTCCAGGCCAGGAACCTTTGGGAGGGCTGCAAAACTGGCTTCCAGTTCTGCGTCGGTGGGAATCATATCAGTCATCTCGCCATTGTGGAACTTTTCATAAGCTACCATATCGAAATAGCCGGTACCAGTGAGACCGAAAACAATGGTTTTTGCTTCACCAGTCTCCTTGCACTTGAGCGCCTCATCAATCGCAATCCGGATGGCGTGGCTGCTCTCCGGTGCAGGAAGAATGCCCTCCACCCGAGCAAACGCTTCCGCCGCCTCGAAAACCTTTGTCTGCTCCACAGAGACAGCCTCCATATAGCCATCATGATACAGCTGGGAAAGAATGGAGCTCATGCCATGATAGCGAAGACCGCCCGCATGGTTTGCAGAAGGGATGAAATTACTGCCCAGGGTGTACATCTTCGCCAGAGGACAGACCATACCGGTGTCGCAGAAGTCATAAGCGAACTTACCGCGGGTGAAGCTGGGGCAGGAAGCGGGCTCAACAGCGATAATCCGATAATCCCTCTCGCCCCGAAGTTTTTCGCCCATGAAGGGGGAGATCAGGCCGCCCAGGTTGCTGCCGCCGCCAGCACAACCGATGATGATGTCCGGGACGATTCCATATTTATCCAGCGCAGCCTTGGTTTCCAGGCCAATCACCGACTGATGCAGGAGAACCTGGTTCAGCACGCTGCCCAGTACATAGCGGTAGCCAGGATTGCTGGTAGCTGCCTCCACCGCCTCAGAAATGGCGCATCCCAGGGAGCCGGTTGTACCGGGGTGCTCAGCGAGAATCTTCTTGCCGATTTCGGTTTCCATCGAAGGGGATGGGGTAACGGACGCGCCATAGGTGCGCATAACCTCACGGCGGAAGGGCTTCTGCTCATAGCTGACCTTCACCATATAGACCTTGCAGTCCAGGCCCAGGTAGGAGCAAGCCATAGAGAGCGCAGTGCCCCACTGGCCCGCGCCGGTCTCAGTGGTGACGCCCTTGAGACCCTGCTGCTTGGCGTAATACGCTTGGGCAATGGCGGAATTCAGCTTGTGGGAACCAGAGGTATTGTTGCCCTCAAATTTGTAATAGATCTTCGCGGGGGTCTGTAGCTTTTCCTCCAGGCAGTAGGCCCGGACAAGGGGAGCGGGGCGGTACATCTTGTAAAAATTACGGATTTCTTCAGGAATGGGAATTTCACGGGTATCGTCATCCAGTTCCTGACGGATGAGCTCGTCGCAGAACACAGGACGCAAGTCGTCGTAGCCCATAGGGGCGCCAGTACCGGGATTGCGGAGGGGTGCGGGCTTATTTTTCATGTCGGCCCGAACGTTGTACCAATTTTTGGGCAGTTCTTCTTCGGAAAGATAGATCTTGTAAGGAATTTTTTCAGCTGCCATCATGATAATCTCCTTTCAAAAATTGGTCATTTCCGGAAACAGGGCAACAAAAAAGACCTTCATCCCACGGAAAGGACCTACCATTAGGTTCTTTTGGGACAAAAGCCTGTAAAACTTCTGCGGTGCCACCCAAATTGGCGATAAAAACCGCCCGCTCAGCGACGTGCAAACACACGTCTTTCCTTGGTAACGGGGGAAAAGCCCGTCGGAGCTTACTTAAAAAGTCCACTCTAGGACTAGTTCAGCCCGCCCTCCGCAGTCCATTCAACTCGGTTCCTTCTACCACCATCCCAGCGCCGGCGGCTCTCTGTAAGAAGCATATCCTGTTTACTCGTCTGCGTCATCAGTTTTGCTTTTTGAAGCTGCCCTGAGTTTACTACCGTTTTACTAGGTTTGTCAAGGCCCAAAAAATATTTTTACATTTTGTAGAATTTTCAGCAGATTATTTGACTATTTTTATAAAAATAAGTAAGATTATGGTTTCTGCGCAGCTGTAATCAAAGCTTGTTTTTGCGGGCGGGTTAAACGTTTGATCGCGGCTTCACGCCGCAGGGCAGCGGATTTATCCGGCAGTTCCTCTTGATATGCCAGCGCCACAGGCGGACGGCTGCGGGTGTATTTTGCTCCCCTGCCGCACTGGTGAAGAGCCAGGCGGCGGGGAATGTCATTGGTATATCCAGTGTATAAACTGCCGTCGCCGCAGCGGAGGATGTAGACATACCAGCCCATAAGCCCAACTCCTTTCCTGTTTGCGACAGTATAGCGCAGCGGCGAAGGAATGTCAAATTTTGCATAGGGACTTCCCTGAAATTCATAGGAATATAACAAGGCCTTCACGGCCTGAAATTCGGCGGGCCGCTTGCCGCAAAAGCGGCGGGCACACAGGGGTTTTCCCTGTGTCCCGGAACGGGAGGTTTTATGCTGTCTGCCGCTCTGCTTTTGTTTGCTAATACGCTGTTGTTTTCCTTACGCTTATCCAGCGGTGGTTCGTTCCCGAAACCACTCTCTGCCGCGGAAGAAAGGGAGTGGCTGCAACGGTACGCTGAGGGAGATATGGAAGCCCGTCAGGTTTTGATTGAACACAATCTACGGTTGGTGGCACACATTATTAACAAGGGTTAAAGCGGAAGGAGGAATTTTCCCGGTTAAAAACGCCCCCCCAAGGGCCGCCGAATTTCAGATAGATGTCCAGATGGAGCTCTTCTTTGGTGCTGCCCTTTTTGACCACGATCTTATCTAAAATTGTGGTGACCAGGGCGGAATGGATCCCGTTTTGAAAGGCTAGCTCCTGTTCCAGCGCAGTACGGATTTCCCCTAACTGTGCTGTGGTCTGTTTGCCTTTTTCTGATTCCAGCTGAATTACCGCCAGCTTTTCCTCCAGTGTCTTGATTTGCTCATTAAAGCCGTCGTTGCGCTGCTTAAATTCCGTCGTGGAGATGACCCCTTCAATGCTCATCTCCAGCAGGCGGTCTTTTTTTGCCTGGATGGCGGAAAGATCTTCCTCAATGTGACGGATGTCCTGGGTATAGTCGTGTTCGTCAGGAACAGACTGGAGGATGGTCACCACTGCGTCAATAATAGCTTGTTTATTCTGGGCCAGCTGGTTGAAAATTTGAGCCATGATCTGATCCAGCTCTGTAGTCCGCAGCTGGGGCGCGGAACAGGCCGCTCGGCCGCGGTCCCGGTACACCCGGCACTGCCAGACCTCCTTTTTTCCTTTGGCGCTTTTCAGCACCTGCCGATGGAAGCTGGTGCCGTGCTCCTCACAGATAATCTTGCCGCTGTAGGGGTAGCGGTTGTGGAACACGGCGGCGCTCTGATGGGACATCATCTGCTGACTGCGGCGCTTGTACAGGGCGTTGGCCCGGTCCCACAGCTCCTCCGACACAATTGCCGGGACAGACGGGTCTGGGTACATGACCCACTCGCTCTCGTCCAGAAAAATCTTCCGCTTACTGCGGTAGTCCATCGTCTGGGACTTGTTGGCACAGTACCAGCCCTTGTATTTGGGATTGCACAAAATATGCCGGATAGTCAGGACGTTGAACGCATTCCCCTTGCGGCTAGTAAAGCCCTCGTCGTACAGCGTCTGGGAGATGCGCCGAATTCCCATCTGCTGATTAGCGTAGAGGTCGAAAATCCGTCGTACCACCTGGGCTTCTTCCTCGTTGATAGTGAGTACACAATCCTTCTTGTCGTAGCCCCACAGCTTGTCGTTGCCCAATACATGGCCGTTTTTAATGGCCTGCCGGAAACCGAATTTCAGCCGTTCCGACAGTTTGCGCACCTCGTCCTGGGCCACACCAGCCATGACCACCAAACGGAACTCGCTGTCGCTGTCCAGGGTGTTGATATTGTCGTTCTGGAACAGCACCCCCACGTCGTGTTCCAGCAGTTCCTGGGTGTACTTGATGCTGTCCAGTGTGGAACGGGAAAAGCGGGATATCTCCTTCGTAATGATGAAGTCAAACCGCCCCGCTTTGGCGTCCCTTATCATC
>JAAWGR010000053.1 GCA_022795445.1 Oscillibacter sp.
CTTTTTCTCTTTTGGACCGTGAACGGCCCGTTTTCTCTTTTTCTTTGCCAAGAAAAAGAGAAAATGGGGGGTTCAAACCTGCCAGCCATGGGAATGGCTCACAAAAGTACCCCGCGGCAGCGCATTGGGGGCACCACCTTGCGCTGCGTTATAAAACTTCAATGCAAGCAATTGAAAGGAGTCTTTACGATTATGAAAACTGCATTGACGATCGCTGGGACAGACCCCAGCGGAGGCGCCGGTATCCAGGCCGACATCAAAACAATGACCGCCCATGGCGTCTACGCAATGTCCGCGGTCACCGCCCTCGTTGCCCAAAATACGACGGGCGTCCAGGCCGTCTCTGAAGTCTCGCCCGACTTCCTCGGCCAGCAGCTCGACTGCGTTTTCTCCGACATCTTCCCCGATGCCGTGAAAACCGGTATGGTCCCTAGCGTGCCCCTCATCTGCGTCACCGCAGAACGGCTCGCTGCTTACCATGCCAAAAATCTGGTGGTCGACCCCGTGATGGTCGCTACCTCCGGGGACCGGCTGATCTCCAGCGACGCCGTGGACGCACTGACAGAACGGCTCCTGCCGCTGGCTGCCGTCGTGACACCGAATATCCCAGAGGCCGAAATCCTCTCTGGAAGAACGATCGAATCTTACGATGATATGGTCTCCGCCGGTAAGGATATCTACCAAAAATATGGCTGCGCCGTCCTCTGTAAGGGGGGACACGGCGTCCATGATGCGAATGATGTGCTCATCAATCAGGATGGCTCGGTCACGTTCTTCCTCTCGACGCGGATCGAGAATCCTAATACCCATGGAACCGGGTGTACACTCTCCAGTGCAATCGCTTCCAATCTTGCTAGAGGGTTCGACCTGGAAACCGCGGTCCAAAGAGCAAAAAAATACATCTTCGGCGCACTCTCCGCGATGCTCGATTTGGGACGTGGGTCCGGACCAATGGACCATACTTTCGACCTCACTAGCCGCTTTATCGGGGAGGATGCGCTGTGAAAAAAACTTCTGCCTTCCAAAATGGCTTGATCTGGTTTGGCGCCGGCGTCTCGCTGGCCGAAATCCTTACGGGAACCAGCTTCGCCGCGCTTGGGTTCCCAATAGGCTTCGCGGCAATTGTTGCTGGACATGTCATCGGGTGCGCCCTGCTCTTCCTCGTGGGTTTGATCGGTGGCCGGACCGGAAAAAGCGCAATGGAAACTGTTAAAATGAGCTTCGGTCAGAAGGGCGGGCTGTTCTTCGCTTTGCTGAACGTCCTCCAGTTGGCTGGGTGGACTGCTATCATGATCTACGATGGAGCCCTCGCCGCGGGCCAAATCTTCGACGTTGGCCATTGGACCTGGTGCGCCGTCATCGGCGGGCTGATCCTGGTCTGGATCCTCGTCGGCGTGAAAAATCTGGGGTGGCTGAACCAGATCGCTATGGCCGCGCTCTTCCTCTTGTCATTGGTACTTTGTAAGGTTATCTTCTTCTCCGGTGCGAACGCCGTAATCTCTTCCGGCGGCGAAGCCTTGAGCTTCGGCGCGGCTGTGGAACTCGCCGTCGCAATGCCCTTGAGCTGGCTGCCGCTGATCAGCGATTACACCAGAGAAGCCGAAAAACCCCTACAGGCCGCTTTCGCCAGTACCATCGTGTATGGTTTGGTTTCTACTTGGATGTATACCATCGGTATGGGTGCGGCAATCTTTACCGGCGGGGGCGATATCGCTGCAATTATGGTCAAAGCCGGCTTGGGAATCGCTGCGTTGGTCATCCTTGTGCTCTCTACCGTTACTACCACCTTCCTCGACGCCTGGTCTGCCGGGATTTCCGCAGAATCCCTCTTTGCCCGCGTGCCAGGAAAATGGGTCGCTGCCGGCGTTGCCGCGGCCGGTATCTTCGGCGCCGCGTTGTTCCCTATGGACGATATTACCGGCTTCCTTTACCTTATCGGCTCCGTGTTCGCGCCAATGGCCGCAATCCAAATCGCCGATTTCTTCCTCCTGCGCCGCGACCGCTTCCATTGCCCCGCTGACCTGCGCAGCCTTGTGATCTGGTGCGCCGGGTTCGTGCTGTACCGTGCGCTGATGCGCGTCGACCTGCCAGTTGGCTGCACCCTTGTGGATATGTGCTTGACCGCTCTGCTTTGCGTTTTGGCGGATTCTTTCCTGAGCCGCCACGCCCGACAGTGAACGCTCCCTTGGGCCTGCTTCCTCTTCTTGAGGAAGCAGGCCCCTTTTTTTGCGGATGCCCGTTTCCCTATATGCTTTGGCAAAATATTTAATCCCTTTTACCTTTCGTGTTGATAAATGCTTGACGACTTTTTTCAATTCGTCATAATAACTGCCCGATAATACGGAATTTACAAGTTTCTTGCACAGGAAAGCGCCGCTTTGAACGTATCGACCGCTCGTTCCGCCGTGTGTTGTTTGATTAGCCCCTCTTTTGCGCTTGCTGTAAGGTGGATGGTTTCACCTTCTATCCAAAGAAGTAGGAAGGCTGGATTCATATTTGCGGCTCCTGACAAAATCACGCCGGAAATGATACCGTCCTTGCTATTTTCCTCAAAAACGGTTCCACATTCTGATGCCTAGATTCAGCATCACAAAAGGTAAAAGGGTCAATATTGAAATGGACAGTTATCCATGTATGGATAACTGCCGAACAAATCAGCGTTTGTTTATTTCAAACTATCGATCAATTCCTGCACTTAAAGAGAGAAAATTTTGGCGCGGTTGCACCGCGCCGTGCAACTTTGACGGGATGTGCAGCGCTTGTTATACGATGCTTTTGAAAGGAGCTGGTTTCTTGGATGCTCATAAAAATTACGCGGGGTTTTGCAGAGCCTTCCTGCGGTCGCTGGACCCTGAACGCGCTGCCGCTTCCGCAGGCCTCCCAGATGGGTTTTCCTTGCTGGGACAGAAAAATATACAGGCCCGGCTGGACAAAATGCGGGGCGATTCCGCAGGACAAATCCGAAAGGAAGACGCCGTTCGGCGGCTCGCCCAGCTGGCCTTCGGCCGGGCAAACGACGCCGTGCAGCTGGCCCTCCATCCCCAGGACGTCGACGCCGATTCCTTAGATTTGTCCGCGGTGTCTGAATTCCGCGTGACCGATAAGGGCGGCGTGGAGGTGAAACTCCTTGACCGGGTGAAGGCTTTGGAGGCCCTTTGCGGCTTGCTTGACTGCGCCGGCGACGCCAACCTCCTTTATCAGGCGCTGGAAAACGCCGCCGGTCAGCTGGAAGGCGGGTGCGGTTGTAATTAAAACGTCTGCATTTTCCCCTTCCTTTGAAAAGCCGCTCGTGCCCGTCTCCTTTTCCCCAAAACAACTGAAAGTCCTTACCTGGTGGCGCGACGCCGCTTGGGATGCCATCTTCTGCGACGGCACTGTGAGGAGCGGTAAAACCTTTTCTATGGGCCTCTCCTTCTTCCTTTGGGCCCAGGCTTGCTTCGATGGGAGACAGTTCGGGCTTTGCGGCAAAACCATTACCGCCTTGCGGCGAAACCTGCTGGCGGAATTGATCCCCTTCCTGCGGCGGCTGGGGATGGCCGTGCAGGAACGCAGAAGCGAAAACCTGTTTATCGTCCGGTTCTCTGGGCATGAAAACCGCTTCCTTTTGTTCGGCGGACGAGACGAGTCCAGCGCCTCCCTGATTCAGGGGACAACACTGGCTGGCGTGCTGCTGGATGAGGCTGCGCTGATGCCCCGCTCCTTCGTGGAACAGGCCATTGCACGGTGCAGCGTTAATGGGAGCAAACTTTGGTTTAACTGCAATCCAGAAGGCCCGCAGCACTGGCTTTACCAGGAATGGGTCTTGAAAGCCCAGGAACGGCGGGCCCTCCATGTGCATTTTACAATGGAAGATAACCCTTCGCTCTCGCCGGATATCCGGGAACGGTACCGCAGAAATTATTCCGGTACCTTTTACCAGCGGTTTGTGCTGGGAGAATGGTGCGCCGCCCAGGGATTGGTTTACGATTTCTTCGACCCGGTACGGGACGCCGCAGAGGTCCCCCAGGGACCCTTTTCAGAGTGGCGAATCTCCGTCGACTATGGTACGGTGAACCCCGCTTCGTTTGGCCTTTGGGGGCTTTGCGGCGGGGTCTGGTTCCGGGTGGACGAGTTCTATTATGATTCTAAAAAAGCCGGACAGCAGAAAACAGACGCTGAATATGTGGACGATTTGATCAGCCTCGCCGGAGAACGGGAAATCCAGCAGGTGATCGTCGACCCGTCGGCCGCCAGCTTTATCCAGGCCCTGCGCCGGAAAGGCTTTGCCGTCGTCCGGGCGGACAACGATGTGTCGGATGGGCTCCGCGTGACGGCCGACCTGCTGCGGAGCGGCCAGATCGTGATTTGTAAAAACTGCGTGGACTGCCTGCGGGAAATCGCACAGTACCGCTGGGAACAACGCGGCGACCGGGATGCGCCAAGAAAAGAAAACGACCATGCGATGGATGAGCTGCGCTATTTTGCCATGTCGGCCGCAAAGGACGGTGAGGCCGGGTTCGCTGTCGCCGTCGTGGAACGGGGCTGCTTTTAGTGGCATGGCCTTGGAAAGGAGTTTTGCAATTTTGCTTCGTTTTTGGAAAAAACATCTCGATAACCCTCTCCCGGAGGTCCAGCTGCGACGCGGAGGAGGACATCCCTTTGAGGCGCTGAAACATTACGCGCCGCTTTGCTCGCGGGATACCGCCCTCTACCGCGCTGTGCGGGAGGCTGTCCCTTTGGTCGACGCCGCTGTCTATAAAATGATCCGGCTGGCCGGAGGCCTCTCCGTCACCTGTGAGGACCCCGCGGCCCAACAGGGCGTGAATGCCTTTTTGCGGACAGTGCCCGTTGGACGGGGACAGTTCGGCGTGAACGCTTTCCTCGACGCTTACACCGATTCCTTGCTTACCTGCGGGTGCGCTATCGGTGAGATGGTCCCCGCCGCGGGCGGACGCGAAATCGCCGCCCTCCTTTGCGGCCGCGTCGAAGACATCGAAATCCGCGAAGGACCCCACCCCCTCGCGTTCTCTATCTGGGGCGCTAATGACGGCGGCAGCTTCGTGGAACTCCCTTACCAGGACCGGCTCCTCTTTACCCCCCTGCATCCTGAAGCCGGCAATCCTTACGGCGTCTCCCTCCTGCGCTCCCTCCCCTTCCTCGCGGATATCCTTATGAAAATCTACCACACGATCGGCGTTAACTGGGAACGGTGCGGAAATGTGCGATTCGCCGTTACCTGCCGGAACGGCGAAGGCAGCGGTGCGGCAGAACGCGGACGAATGCTCGCTGCGGAATGGTCAAAGGCTATGCGCGATTCCCGCGGGGACGCGGTGCGGGACTTCGTTGCCGTGGGGGATGTGGAGATTAAAGTCATCGGCGGCGATGCGCCAATCCTTGACAGCAAAGTCCCGGTTCAGCAGATCTTGGAACAGATCGTTGCCAAAACCGGTATCCCCCCGTTTATGCTGGGGCTGAGCTGGAATTCGACCGAACGGATGAGCGCCCAGCAGGCTGATATGCTTACTACAGAAGTTACCGCCTTGCGGCGTACCCTTACCCCGGCCTTGGAACGCGTTTGCCGCTTGTGGCTGCGAATGCATGGCTTCGCCTGCCCCTTTGCCGTCGTCTGGGATGACATCAATTTGCAGGACCAGGTCGAAGAAGCTACCGCTTACCTCTACCGTGAACAGGCGCGTAAGCTCCAGCTTGAAAACGACGCCGTACAGGCGAATTCTTGACTTTTTGGAGGCCTTTTATGGATCATGCTTCTGCTTTGGATAACGATTTGCTCCTGATCAACCAGCTCGCGAAAACCGCACTTTCCGAGGATCAGGTCTATACCTTCAGCCTGCGGCTTTGCGACAACGAAATCGACCGGGACTTGGAACGGTTCAGCCCAGATGCCTTGGATGAACTGGGCCGCCTCCTTACCGGAAAGGCCGGCATCTTTGACCACCAGTGGTCCGCCTTGGGACAGACTGCGCGGATTTACCGCACTGAAGTCGTGCGGGAACCTGCCGTCTCTACCGCCGCGGGAGATGCGTACTGTTGGCTCAAAGGATGGGCCTACCTGCTGCGGTGTGAAAAAAACGCCGATTTGATCGCAGAAATCGAGGGAGGAATCAAAAAGGAAGTCAGCATCGGCTGTAGTATGGGCCGCAGCGTCTGCTCCGTCTGCGGCGCAGAGGACGGCGCGTGCAGCCATGTCCGCGGACAGGTCTACGACGGACAGCTTTGCTTCTTTGAATTGCAGGAACCGTTGGACGCTTATGAGTGGTCCTTTGTCGCTGTGCCCGCTCAGAGGAACGCGGGAATCTTGAAGCGCTTCGGAGAACGCGCTGAAAAAGATCTGTCCCTGCGGAAACAGGCTGAGTTGGGCCGCAAATACCTCCAGGAACTGCGGCGGGAAGTCGTGCGGCTGGCTATGCTCGCCGATGACACGCTGGATGGCCGCGTCTTCGCTAAGGCCGTGGGCTGCCTGGAAGAACCAGACCTCTTGGAGATGAAGCGCTCCTTTGAGGAGCGCGTAGCAAAACGCTTCCCCGTCGCACCGCAGCTGCGGAAACTGCCAGAGACCATGCGCGACGATATGGAGGCCTTTTTGGTTTGATAATCCGTTCTTCTGCTGAACTTTCCCCCGCTCCCTTTGTGCGTTTCGCTGAATTCTTTTTCCAGTTGCACCTCTGAGGGCAACTCTTTCCAGGTTTTGCTCCTCCTTTTGTACCTGCTTTTTTACTTCTTCTTTGGAAAGGATGGTCTTTTTATGAAAGGTTTCTTCGATGGCATCGGACAGTGGGCGGTTACCTTCCGCTGCCAGGACGTCTTGCCGGGTCAGGTCGTCAAGTTCGCGGCGGAAGGTCAGGCCGCCGCCTGTGAGGCCGGCGACCCCTTCTGCGGCTGCGTTGTCTCCGTGGCCCGAGACCGCTCCGCTTGCTCCGTTGCCTTGGGCGGCATCGTTACCACTTCCTTCTCCGGCACCGCCCCTGCCATCGGTTGGTGCGGCCTCGCCGCGGACGGAAGCGGCGGCGTCTCCGCCGCTGCCAGCGGCCAGGCGTACCGCGTGGTCGACGTCGATGCCGCGTCACATTCCGTTACCTTTGTACTTTGATCTTTAGGGAGGTTTTTTGCTATGGGCTTTCGTTTTGAATCTTTAAAACTGGAAAAGGAAATGTATGGCCGCGGCGGGTTTCTGAAAAACCTGGAGACGCTGGACCCTTCCGAAAATTACCGGGGAACCCCACTTGAAGGACTCGACGCCTTCCAGCGGCAGCTGAAACGCTTCGATATCCATGTTAAGGGCGCCGGCTCCGACTTCGTTGACAAGTTCTTCTTTTCCGCGGATTCCGCTGTGCTGTTCCCTGAATTCGTCTCCCGTACCGTCCGGCAGGGATTGGAGGAAGAATGTATCCTCCCAAGCTTGACCGCTACCGTTACTTACTTCGATGGAATGGATTACCGCTCCATCGCGTCTACACCCGCGGAGGATGAGAAAATCCTGCGGCGCGTCGAAGAGGGCGCCGCAATCCCACAAACCGTTATCCGGACACAGGAAAACCTCGTGCGGCTCCATAAGCGCGGCAGAATGCTCGTCGCTCCCTATGAGGCCATCCGTTACCAGAGACTGGACTTGTTTGCCGTTACCCTGCGGCAAATCGGCGCCTATATCGGCCGGATGCAGCTGCAGGACGCAATCGACGTGCTCTGCAATGGCGACGGCAACCAAAACCCCGCCGAAATCTTCTCTGTTGGCTCCGCACCTATCTCCGGTTCTGCCGGGGCGCTGTCTTATGACGCGCTGTTGGACTTCTGGAGCTTGTTTGACCCCTATCGCCTCAATACCCTGCTCGTCGGAAACGATACCATGCTCGCCCTGCTGCGCCTGCCAGAGTTCCAAAATCCCCTCACCGGCCTGAATTTCCAGGGAACCGGGACCTTGACTGCCCCGCTCGGCGCAAACTTGCTGCGGACCTCCGCTATGCCGGAAGGTACCGTCATCGGTCTTGATAAAAACTATGCGCTGGAACAAATCTGCGGCAGTGATATCGTTGTGGAATACGATAAGCTCATCGACCGGCAGCTGGAACGCGCCGCGATTACCTCCATCTCCGGCTTCTCCAAGCTCTTTACGGACGCTTCTAAGGTGCTGCTTGTTTGATCGGCCAGCTGCGTTGGGAGGGATTGTGCTTGCATGAAAAAATCTTGGAGCTGGCTATGGTGATCGCTAGGGCCGAAGAGGCCGATTGGCCCCTGCTGGAGGCCCTCTGCCGCGCTTCCTGCGCGGCCTGGACCGCCAGACTGCGGGAGGGCCTTTCACCAGAAACCTGCGGAGACGCTTTCGATTGCGCAGTGGCTTTCTCCGCCGCTGCTGTCTTCTCCGACGGACAGGAGGGGCTGGAGTCCTTCTCCGCCGGGGATGTGTCTGTGAAGATACGCGATGCCGCCAGCTCCGCCGCCGCACTGCGGGACGCCGCGGAACGGCTTATGACCCCCTTCGCTGTCCCGGACAGCCTTTTTTTGAAGGGAGTTTGGGGATGAGGCACTGGGTGCGGACCGGGATCCGGCGCTTCGGACAAAATGTCGTTATCCGTTCCAGCGAGGGGGACGAACAGAACGTTCGGGCGTTTTTGCAGCCGGTTTTGCAAAGCGGAGAGGCGCTGGTGGGGGAGTTTTCCTCCGCTGGATGGATCGACCAGAGACGCTGGCGGTATATTGGACAGGCCCCGCTGGAGACGGACGATTTGATACTTTGGCAGGGGTTCGCCTTCCGGGTGAAAAGCTGCCGGGAAGTGCACTTCCAGAATGCGGCCTGCTATTGGCAGGCTTCCTTGGAACGGGAAAAGGAGGATCGCGTGTGAAAGAACTTTGCCAGATCCGCGACGCCGTGATCTGTGCGCTCCGCGGCGCGGGGCTGGAGGCAGGAGCAGCGTTCCCGGACCAGCGTGTGCAGAAACATCCAGATACCTTCGCCGTGGCTGCCGTCGGCGGCGCGGAAGGAAAGACCGTCGGGTTCTGCAATTACCTGGGAGAATGCACCGGGCCGGATGGGAACCTCCAGGAACTTTATGGGAAACTGCTTGAGGGCGAAATTTCCATCGATGTCCGTGGGAATACCGCGGGAGATTGCGACCGCGGCTGCGAAACCGCTTCCGACATCTTGCTTGGCGGACTGCCGGAGGGTATCCGGCCGGGAGCGCTGAAATGGGACCCCCTTTGCTGGGATAAAAATCTGCAAATGTTCCCCGGCATGGCTCGCTCTCTTGCAGCGCCCTCTTTGTGGCCTCCCAACGGGAGGATGAGGGCGGATTCTGTGACTTTATCTTGAAAGGAGCTCTTTTCTCTTGAGTGATATCTTACATGAACGGCCAGGCGTCTACTCGACTTATGACGCTTCCGCCGTCGTCTCCAGCGGCCAGGCCGCAAAAACCATCGGCGTCGCCGCACGGGCCGGACAGGGAGACGTGAACCAGGCAATAACGCTGACCGGTTACGCCGCAGGCGCCGCCGCCTTCGGTGAGGAGGGCGGAATGGCCGCGATCCTGCGCCTGCTGTTCGCAAACGGCGCGTCCGCTGTGTCTGCAGTGCGCGTCGGCGGCGAAGGAGATGCGGACGACTATCAGGCCGCGTTTAAGGCGTTGGATAACCAGGATGTGCAGATCCTGGTATGCGACAGCGCAGAGCTGGGCGTCCAGCAGGCGCTGCGCAATGCTGTGACAGAGGCCTCCGCGCTAAGGAGGGAACGGATCGCAGTCGTGGGCGGAGAAGGCGATTCCGTCGAAGAACTGGTGCAGCGGGCGGAAACCTTGCATTCGGAACGCGTTGTGCTGGTTGGACCGGATGCCTTGGACGGCGCGGGGAACACCATCCCCGGTGTATTCGCTGCCGCCGCGCTCGCTGCAGTGATCGCCGCGGCACGGGACCCCGCCGTCCCGCTGAACGGCGCGGAAATCAAAGGCTTGACGGGTTTGACCGTCGATTACTCCGATAACGAGATCGATCGCCTTGTCCGGGGCGGCGTTACGCCTTTGGAATGCTCCGCAGGCGTCGTCTCGCCGGTGCGGGGTATTACAACCCGGACTTCTTCCGGCGGAGCGGCAGACGCGGTTTGGAGAGAATTGACCACCATCTTGATCGTGGATGATGTGATCCCTGCCGTGCGGGACGCCCTGCGCGCTAAATTCTCCCGCAGTAAAAATACCGCAAGAAGCCGCGCCGCTATCCGCTCTCAGGTCATTGTAGAGCTGGAGCGGAAACTGGCGGCCGAAATTATCAGCGGTTATGATGAGGTTTCGGTTTCCGCTTCCGCGGACGACCCCAGCGTGTGCCTCGTGGAGTTCGGGTTTTCCGTCGCTCATGGGCTGAACCAGATTTACCTGACGGTACATATCACCGTTTGACCGCCGCTTCACCTTGAAAGGATGGATGTTTTTTGAAAGGATTTCCTACCAGTTCCGATATCTTCCTCGAAATGGATGGTAAAAAAATTGCCGTCGTACAGAGCTACTCCGCTAAGGCTTCCAAAACCTCCCAGAGTATTGAGGCCTTCGGAGAGAGTGAACCAGTCGCTACAATTGAGGGCCAGAAAAAATATACCTTGGAACTCACCAGACTGTATGCTACCGACAGCGCCGTCTCCGACGGCATCAACTTCTATGACCTCGCAGATTTTTCCCTCGTGATCTGTAAGCCTGACCGGCGCATTATCTACAGCGGCTGTCAGTGGAGCGCCGTGCAGGAGGATGGACAGCTGAACGCTATGGTGGCTGAAAAAGTGACCCTCGTCGCCGCACGGCGGATCGAAACCTCTGTATGAGGGCGTTCGACGAACTGCGGCCTCCATCCGCGGGACGCGTGCTGGAACTTTGGCGGGACAGTAGGGAGACGGCGCAGGACCCCTTGGAACGGGCGCTTCTGTGCAATGGCGCAATCCTCGCGGAGTGCTGCTTTGCACAGGGCCTCCCCGTCTACCAGGACGCGTCGGAAGTGTTGAACGATTTGACCGGAAGGGAAATTGAAAGACTGCTTGTGCGTTTGGCCGGTGGCGGAGAAACCGCTGCACAAGAGATCCCCGCGGACGTTAATCCCGCTTTCGACGCTGCGCGGTTCGCGGCGCTTGGAAGGGAGTGAGCGCGCTTGGATTTTGCCGGGATGCTGTTTGAGCGGCAGCGGGCGGCCTTGGCGTTGCTGCTGCTGGGTGCCGGGACGCCAGAGACGGTCCGCGGGGAGGACACCGCCAGGGATGCGCTTGAAGCGATGGGACGCCGTCCTGCCGGACAAAATGCCAGAAATCGCAGTGTGCGTGAGACGCTTGGACACGGTACGTCTTGGGAGAGTGGGACAGGCTTCCAAGATGCGCTGGAGCGGACTGTGACGGCGGATCGCCCCAGCGGCACGGTTGAGACGTTTGGACGCTTCGATGATGCGCGGGCAGCTGGGGAACCGTCTTGGAACGGGTTCCCGCTGCCAAAATACGGTTGGGCGTTGGATGGAGAATATACGCCGCAGTATGCTTCGGGCGGCGCAGGGATGCGGGGAGATGCCGAAGGGTTCCAGAGAACGGCAGATGGCGGCGGTTATGCGCCAGGGAGTGTTCCGCCAGCCAGTGAGATGGCTTCCGTCCGGCTTGAAATGCTGCGGCCTGGAAACGGAGATGTTCCGGCGAACAGCGGCGCGGTATGGATGGAGACACCCGCTGTCCAGAGAGACAGCAGCGCGGAACAGGCGAGGACGCCTGACACCCAGAGAGACAGCGGCGCGGCTGAGGCGCATGTGGAAACGGCCCAGAGATGGGACCCTGCAAATATGGATTCGCAGACGTTCCGGGCAGACAGCCTTTCTGCTTTGTGGGGAGGTGATGCGTCTTCCGATGGCCTGCTGCCAGGCTTCCCAGCGGCGGCCGCGCCCGTCCAGAATCAGGCGCGGGCGCTTTCCGCCGCCTTCCAGCGCGACGCACGGCGCTATGATGGAGGGTTTCCCCTCTTTTGATTGCTTGGGTGGGTTGGTGGGTTTATATAGATACTTCCCAGAATGGATGGGAGGTGCACTATTTTCTTCTTTTGAGGGGGCTTTCTTTCTATGCGGCTGACGCCTATGCGCTTTAAGGATTTTACTTGGCCTCATAATCCGGAGGTCTATACCGTGGAATACCGCAGACGGCTTGCCGTCCACAATGTGCCCTTCGGCGCCTGTGTCTTACAGGACCTGGGCAGCGCTTACCGCGTGCTGCGGGGCAGCGGCGCGTTCGTGGGCCCGAACGCTTATGAGCAGTTCCGGAAACTGGCCGGAGTCTTTCAGCAGGAAGGACCAGGGCTGCTGATCCATCCAGTGTGGCAGATTGAACGGGCTTTTTTTGCCTCCTTGACCGTCACCCAGGAGCCGTTGCCCAATTATGTGCAATACGCCTTTGCGTTTTGGGAAGATTGGGGCGGTTATGCCGGCGGATTGCTGGAACAGTCCGCTGAAGACTCCAGCGGCAAAAGTACAGCCGCCGCCTCGCAGGTGGATTACATCGTCAAAAAAGGCGACACCCTTTGGAGCATCGCAAAGCGGTTCGGCGTGGAACTCTCCGCTTTGACTGCGGCAAACCCGCAGATCAAAAACCCAAACCTTATCTATCCAGGAAATGAGGTGAAAATCCCTTGATCGGCCGTGTTTTTACCAGTACACACCAGGTCTTTGAGCTGCCTGCGCTGTTGGCATGGTCTGTCGTCCATACCGGAGGCGTCCCCTGCGACAGTTTTTCCGTCTCCTTCCTCTTTGAAACCGGTATGACAGCAACGCTGGATTCCGCCGCCGGGTTCCTGGCGCTCCATGAGGGAGAGGTTGTTTTTAAGGGGATTGTTGACGAATTCTCCGTTGATCTCGACGCGGGAGGATTGACGGCCTCTATCCATGGACGGGGATACGCTGCACGGCTCTTGGATAATGAGTCCCAGCCGATGACTTATCAGGATGCAACCCTTAGCGAAATCCTCCGGCAGCATGTTGTGCCTTACGGTATCCCCATTGCCGAAACCGCCGATGTGCGGGCTTCCTCCGTTTACACCGTTGCCGCCGGAACCAGCCAGTGGAAAGCCTTGGAGAACTTTTGCAGAACTTACGGCGGGTTTGTACCGCGGTTTGGCCGGGACGGTACGCTGTCCGCAGCGCCGGAAAAGCCCGGGAAAATACTCGCGCTTTCCGACAGCGACCCAGTGATTGCCTGCTCGCTGCAGGAGGACCGGTATGGCGTTCTGACAGAGGCGTTGATCATTGATAAAACACGGAATGTCTCCTATTCCGTCAAAAACCAGGAGCGGATCGACCAGGGCGGGTCCTGTAGGCGCGTGCTGTATACGTCAGGGCAGAGTACCTGGGCCGCAATGCGCTATACCGGGGAGTACCAGATCCAGCAGTCGAAAGAAGACCAGAGGCGTGTGACAATTACCCTCCCAGGGTCTTTCCCCGCTTTCCCGGGAGACCGGGCCGCCGTCCGCTTGCCTAGGTTGGGCGTCTCCGGGATGTTCCGGGTCTGTGAGGTCGAGAATTCGTTCTCTTGCAAGGACGGCGCGGTCTCAGAGCTGATCTTGAAACCGGTTGTTTAATTTTTGTTTGGGAGGTTTTTTCAGATGTGGCTGTCAAAACAGCTGAAGCCAATGGAACCGGCCGCCGGCGCCGACCTGGGCGTAACGACTATCGCGGGGGACAGCGTTGGCGTCTCTGCCAAGGGGGAAGTGCGGAATCTGCCAGTCTATGGCCCAGGGGGATTCGTCTGGCTTCCGGAGAGCGGGAACGGCGTACTGGTTATCAAGGGCGGGCCCGGCGGCGAAGAACAGTGCGTCGCGGGAATGAAACAGGCTTCGCCGCCTGACGGGATGCTGCCAGGAGAGATTTTCCTCTTTGCACCCGGCGGCGCGTCCGTTTTCCTGCGGAGAGATGGCTCCTTGGAGCTGAAGGGCGTGAACGTCTCGATTCAGGGGGAACTGTCCATCAATGGCCGTGCCTGCCGGCTCTGTGATTGCTGAGGGAGGATTGCTTGTGGAACTTCAGATTCGTGACGGTGATTATGTGCCCGACCAGGCTGGCGGGCTGCGGCGACTCTCCGGTTCAAACGCGCTTTTGCAGCGTGTCCTGTTCCGGCTGATTGCCCGGCGGGGAACCTTCCCCTTCTGGGAGACGCTGGGCAGCCGCCTTTGGGAACTTGGACGGCTGCCTGCCTCCGAACGGCAGGCAGCTGCCCGGCAGTATGTCGCTGAAGCCTTGGAGGAAGAACCCGTCAGCGTTGCGTCGGTGACGCTGGCGGACGCCGGAGACGGACGCGCCAGTTTGACGGCGGAACTGATTTGTGAGGGCGGGACACTTTCGGTTGCCGTTTCCGTTTGATCATTTGGAGGACTGTGTGTGAAACAAATTCAGGATATTTATGACGCTTTGCTGGAAGCTTTCGCGGAACGCGCCGGGTTCGCGCCAGAACCGGGATGTGACCTCGCGGTGAGACTTTGGGCCGCCGCGGCCCAGATCCAGGCTTTGGAGGTCCAGTCGGATTGGGTGCTCGACCAGAGCTTTCCCCAGACCGCACAGGGAGTCTACCTCGACCGGCATGGCGCAATGCGGGGCTTGGTCCGTTCGCCCGCTGTGCGTTCCTCCGGAACGCTGCGCTTCTCCGTCGGGATGGCCCCGGCTGCGGATGTGCCGATCCCGGCGGGAACCGTCTGCATGACCGCGGATGAGGTCCGGTTCCGGACAACCGCGGATGTTGTCCTGCGGATGGGGGAATTGTTTGTGGACGCGCCCGCAGAGGCCTTGGTGGCCGGGGCTGACGGCAACGCCGTCTCGGGCAGCATCTGCTTTTTGACCGCTTGCCCGGTGGCCGTTACCGCCGTTACCAACCCCGGCGCATTTTCCGGGGGCTCCGACAGCGAAGAGGACGCCGCTTTCCGGGCCAGGATTCTGGAAAGCTATCAGAGACTTCCCAATGGCGCGAATGCCGCTTGGTATGAAGAAACCGCGATGCGGTTTCCTGGCGTTACAGCCGCAAAGGCCGTTGGACGGGCCCGCGGGATTGGTACCGTTGACGTTTATGTTACCGGCGAGAACGGACTGCCTTCCGCAGAGCTCCTGGAAGGCTTGCGGGCAGAATTGCAGGAGAAACGGGAGATTGCAGTGGATGTGCAGGTGAAAGCGCCAACGCCGAAAGCTGTGGATGTCGATGTCGCCGTCCTGCCCAAGGAGGGCGCAGACCGGGCCGCTGTCTTGGCAAACGCGGAACAGACGATGGCTGGCTTCTTCAGCGGCAGGCTTTTGGGCAGCCCGGTCCTGCTGGCGGAGCTGGGCTGCCGGCTCTATGCCTTGGATGGTGTGGAAAATTACCGGTTTTCTTCGCCCAGAGCTGATATCCCAGCGGATCATACCGTTTTGCCTGTGTTGGGCACCCTCTCGGTTGTGGAAATGGCGGGCTGACGATGTATGAACAGTTTTTGATCGGTCTGCTGGCCCCTTTGGGCGTTTACGATTTCTCGGAAGGGTCTGTCAGCGAGGCGGAATTATATGCCCTTGGATGCGTATTTGATGCGGCGGCAGAGCATTTGGATTATGTGGAGCGGGAGGGGGTGGCCGCTACCGCTGAAGATGAGGGCCTGCGGCGCATGGAGGCCCTGTTTGCCAGAAGACCTGCCGCTGTCACGCCGGAGGAGCGCCGGGCTGCCATTGCCGCGCTGCTGCAAATCGCCGGAGACAGCTTGACGCCGGAGGCTATTAACCGCACGATCCGAGGGTGCGGAATCCGAGCGGAGGCTGTCGAACTGGGGAATGGAAAGCTGAAAATTGTTTTCCCCGAAACTGCTGGTATCCCCGCGGATTTTGAACAGATTCAGAAGATTATCCTGGATATCCTTCCTTGCCATTTGGGTGTCGACTTCTTCTTCCGTTACCTTACCTGGGCAGAATGTGAGGCCGCAGCCTATACCTGGCAGGTTGTCGAAAACGCCCAACATACCTGGGATTCCTTCCAACTCGCCCTCCCTTAAAGCGGGAGCTTCTTTTTCAGCCATTCCCATGGCTGGTGGGTTTGAACCCCCCATTTTCTCTTTTTCTTCGCGAAGAAAAAGAGAAAACGGGCCGTTCACGGTCCAAAAGAGAAAAAGACGCCCTGCGGGGGATTTTTTGGCCCGGCAAAATCCTTATCGTGCCTATCGGTAGGACACGAGAAGACCACACGGATTTGGCGTGCCTCTCCTTCCGCTGTCGCTGCTGCGGAGGCCGACGTGGGTGGGGCTCTTTCTGCTCTCACTGCTGTGAATTATGGATCACTTTGGTCAAACGCCGAAAATTTCTGCTGCGAAATTTTCGGCGTTTGATCTTTTTTTGCGGTTTGCTCATGGATAACTGCCTGATAAGCCGGCATTTGCACTTATGAATGGATCTTGTCTTTTATACGCAAACTTGCTTCTGTGTGCATTATCCAATGCCTTGAAAATGGCATTTGTATTAGCCCCCGAACATCTTTGCTGCACCAATAATCGATAAGTCAAATTGCATTTTCATCGTTACTTACAACGTTTAATGCTTTCAAGTATTCTTTTCTTTCTCCTGATATTTCCTTTTTCAATTCCTCATAGGATAAACAATTGATGATCTTCTCAGTGCTATCCTTTACCTCATACATATATGAATAAAGCTCTTTCAAGTGAAGCTGTTTTGAAAAATCTGCAATCTCCTCTTTTACAAGTTCATTTCCTGTCGTGATGATAGGCGATTGGATACGTTCTTGATAATTGCCTGAAAAAAACACTTGCTCGTCTTCATTTATCAACGTGTGTGCAACAATATCTTCAATCCGAAAAATATGCCACATGGAATATGCAATGGTTTTACTATGATAACCGCCTGCATTTATAAATGGAATTGCATCAAAATCTTCTCTGCTTAATTCCTCATTAAATAATATCAAAATTTTCATTAGCTGATTTCGTAAATCGAATAATGTGGCAATACCTGCTTCATAGGTATCTTTCTTTTTGATTTGCGCCTGCATTGTTTTATTCAGTTCTGACCATGCCTTATTCATCATCAAATATCCTTATAACAAAATTTTGCTCTCCTTTTCCGGCGGTATGTCGTCCCGGTATACCCCTTGCAGACGCACAATCGACCGCGCCATCGGCAGCAGCTCGCTGTATCCGGGAATCCCGCCGTCGATCAGGTCGCATAGCCAGTCCATTCGCAATATTTCCTCTGGACTGAACCAGTGGCTGCCGTCGCTTTGCTCCGTGCCGTCCTGTGCCCGGATCGGACGGTGGAATGGAAGAATCGATCCCTCGGTTACGCCGCGGCGGATAATCTCGACCAGCTGGCGTACGCCCGCCGGAAGGTCCTGGCTCATCAGAACATCTACGACCCGGCTCCGCATCCCCCACCAGTAGTTGACCGCCCGGCCGTCACCGCTGCCTTGTGCCTCCCAGTCCCCATTGAACATGCTCTGCACCAGCTTGACATAAAAATTCCCCCAGTGCCAGTAGGGCGACGCTAAGGGCTGGAGCGTCCCATCCGGCCGTGCCCGGCAAAGCCCCCACGGTTCCCGTACCCGGTCAGGCGTCGGAACGTCCCGGTTTGAAATGATCTCTACACCGTCTTTGATCAGAGCGCCCATTGGGTCCTCCTCTGTGCAGGACCAGTGAAGCTGGATGCGGGCCCGGGGATTCGTCAGCTGCGCCCCTAGGGCAAAGGCGTTGATGCCCGCCGGAACGCCGAAAATCGGACTGCTGGCAATGTAGCCAATACGCCCATCCCGGCTCATCGCCCCCGCAATCACGCCGGTGATGAACTTGCCTTCGTATATGCGGCTGTAATACGTCCGGACGCCTGTGTAGGGCATGGAGACCGAACAGTTTAAGATCCGCACGTCGGGATGGTGCGCCGCCGTCTTGCGGCAGGCCGCGATCAACGGCGGCGTCGTGGCAAACAGAACCTGCGCGCCGTTTTCTATGGCCTTCTCCATGGCCGCTTCCGCTTCCTCGCCGGATGCGACGCCGCTGAAGACCTGAACGTCCACCTGGCCGCCCATGACGGCTTCCAAATACTGGCGGCCTAAGTCGTGGTCGCGTACCCAGTCGCTTTCCTCCGGACGGAGGTCGTTGATGAACGCGATGTTGAGATGGCTCGGGAAAATGCTGTTCAGAATGCGCCCAAAAAAGCCAGGGGACGATGTGTCCTCCGTTTCAATGTTCACTGTAATCGGGTCCGGCTGCCCTTGGACTTTTACATCTGCCCAGACTTTCTCCAGGCCTTTGGCCATCTCCTTTGCCGTCATCGTGTCGAACGCCTCGCTGCCATAAACCCGGAGCCAAACCAGAAGCGCGTCCGCAGGCGTCACCGGCAGGCTTTCACCGCCCAGTTTTTCAAAGGCTTTTTGGAACCCTGCAAAGTTTGCCAGAAACTTTCGGCGGTCCTCCTCCGTCCAAACGTAGTCCGGTTCGTAGCCCATGGCCGCTTGGAATTTCGCAAAACGGCCCGTCTGGCTGAAGCAGACCTGGTAAAGCTTGGTCTGTTTATAAGCATGCATGAAGTCGTAGTATGCCTGGACGCCAGGATCGCCCGACCAGGCCGGAATGATGCGGGTGACATTGCCCGGAATCGTCGGCGCTTCGTAACTGCGGAGGACGCTGACGCGCTTGTTCCCCTCTTGCACGTAAAACCGGCCCAGATATTCAAAGCATTGGATGGGATCCCGGATGCCCTCGTCCCCGAGGTGCGCCTCGCAGAGGTCAATCCACTTCGCTGCAAATTCCGTGCCGCTGTCCATCAGCGGCAGAAAGTTCGCCGAAAACGCCGCACGGCGGCCCCGCGTCTTTGTACCAATGATCCGTTCCGCCGGAATTTCTACCAGGCCAAGGTCCTCCTGTCCGGCGGTCATCGCTTCATCCAGAATTTCGTCCAAAACCTGGGGATAGGGATAGCGCCCGTGGAGGACATATTCCTTATAGCGCTTGCGGCCAAGCCGTTGGGCCTGGTTGTACTGCGTAACTGCTTCCTGCCTGCTCATGGTGTCCCTCCTGCCCCATTGCGGGGCCTTTTCCGTAAAATGATTTCCATTCGTTCTGGCTTTTGAGTATAGCAGATTCTATGAAAAAATTCAATTTTTTTGTGCATAAAGCTGCACAAACCTGAAAACGAAATCCTTTCCGCTTTGCTGCAAAAGGGAAAATCCTTTCCCCCTCAGATGGAAAAAAGTGTAGAAATCTTTACGGATCTTTGGTATACTGGAAAACACATTCCGGAAGGTGATTGGATGGTTGTGCTTGCAGCAGGACTCCTGCCGCGCTCTGGCTCTGTGCTGCCCCTACATCCGCCAGAGAACGCCTTCTATGGCGTCCCGAAAAGAAAATCGCAGAAATCCGGAAAAAATGCTTGCAATTCCGGAAAGACCATGCTATACTGATTATCGCGTGAAAAGCGTGAGTTAAATTTGGAAAGGGGTGAACAAGAGCAATGAAGGAAGGAATCCATCCCAATTATCAGCAGACTACAATTACATGCGCCTGCGGTAATGTGATTGAGACAGGTTCTACCAAGAAGGATATCAAGGTGGAAGTC
>JAAWGR010000001.1 GCA_022795445.1 Oscillibacter sp.
GGCCGTTGGGGGTGCGCTCCTTCCGCTGTCGCTGCTGCGAGGGCCGTTGGGGGTGTGTTCCTTCCGCTGTCGCTGCTGCGGGGGCCGTTGGGGGTGCGCTCCTTCCGCTGTCGCTGCTGCGAGGGCCGTTGGGGGTGTGTTCCTTCCGCTGTCGCTGCTGCGGTGCTTTTTTCAAAAAATTCCTTGACAAGAGGAAACTACTGTGATAGTATGAAGCTACAAACTATTGCAGTAGTTTTGAAAGGAGGCATCCTGCCTTGAAACTCTTTGATTCCGAATTGAAAGTGATGTCTGTCCTCTGGCGCCTGGGGGACCGGACCGCAAAAGAAATTTCCAACATTCTCAAAGACGAAACCGGCTGGAACCAAAATACCACCTACACTGTTATCAAAAAATGCATCGCTAAGGGGGCCATCGAGCGGCAGGAACCGAATTTTCTCTGCCACGCCCTGGTTTCTAAGGCCGAAATCCAGGACGTTGAAACGGATGAACTCATCGGCAAACTTTTTGACGGCTCCCCGGATTTGCTGTTCGCATCCCTGATCAACAGTCGGAAGCTCTCGCCGGAACAGTTCCAAAAACTCCGGGAGATCGTGGCGGAACTAAAATGAGGTGCGTATGGACCTGCTGCAAATGAGCGCCTCCGGCGCATTGCTGATCTTTGCCGCCTGCCTCTTCCGCGCCCTGACTCTGCGGCGTCTCCCAAAGGGGACGTTCCTGTTCCTCTGGTGGGCCGCAGCACTGCGGCTCCTGCTCCCATGGAAGCTGCCCTCCCAGCTTAGCATCTATTCCCTGGCACAGGCCCTGCGGCGGACGCCGCTATCCTCTGTGCCCGCTGCCTCCGTGCCAACGATGACTGGAAACCCGGTTGTTATCCTGCCTGTAACACCACCGGCGGAGGCTGTCCCGGTTTCTGTCCCATTCCCGGTGAAAACCCTTGTGTGGTTTACGGTCGCAGTTTTGCTGGCGTTGTGGTTCCTGGTCTCCCATATCCGCTGGAGGCGGCGTTTCCGGGAGTCCCTGCCGGTGAACCATCCCTATGTAGACCAATGGCGAAAAAAACGGCTCCATATCCAAGTACGGGCATCCGACCGGATTTCCGCTCCGTTGACCTACAGGCTCCTGTGTCCGGTTATCCTTCTGCCTAAGACGATGGATTTGTCCGACGAATCTGCCCTGCGGTGCATCCTCACCCATGAAGAGGTCCACATCCGGCGGCTGGACGGCCTGTTTAAACTGGTATTGGCGGCGGCGTTGTGCGTCCACTGGTTCAACCCGGCGGTTTGGCTGCTGTACGTCCTGGCGAACCAGGATATGGAGCTGCGCTGTGATGAGGCTGTCCTGGACGCGCTGGGGCGCGACAGCCGGGAACTATATGCCCTGACCCTTATTCGCATGGCTGAAAACGGCCATATGCCTCTGTGCAGTTTTTCGCGGAAAAACGGCATGGAAGAAAGGATTCTTGCAATTATGAATTTTAAAAAGAAATCAACCGTCACCTGGGTATTCGCTTTGGTATTGGCGGCGTGTATCACGACAGTTTTCGCAACCTCCGCCATGACGGGCGAAAAAACTGCCCTGTCCAATGGTACGGAAGATCCTGACGCGAAGTTCTACGCTGAGACGTCGGCGGAGATTGCCGCTGAATGGAGGGAAGTGCTGGCCCCTTATATTCCCTTTGGCCTGACCTACGAATTCAACGACCCTGACCTTGATGGCAATGGCCTGACCATGTACTTTGAGGGACAGGAAGTACGCGGCATTTTAGACAGCGAATCCGGCAACTGGATTACGGAACATACTGGAAACAGCGCTTACAGCGACGGCGCGGCAGAACTGTACGCCGTATACGACGGCAGCAAGCTGGTTGGCCTGCGTTTTGCCACGGAAGAGGAACAAGCCGCATTCACCGAGGCCCGGGAAAGCAGTACCGATATAAGAGCCGCAGAACAGCTGCGGGAGAGCGTTCAGTTTGACAATGATGTGTGTTCTTTCACCATCCCCGAGCGGGAAGGCCGCTGGAATATTTGGATTTCAGGACGCGCCGTCATGGAGGACGGCACGGACATGAGCATCCGCTATCTGGAAAGTGAGAGCGAGAAGGGCGAGTGGGTGCCGGGCCAGACGTATTCCTTTGAAGAAAAAACCCGGAAAATTGAGGAGCTGGTAATGGAGGTGTCTCTGAACGACGCCAGCGCCACATTTGACCTTCTATCGGACCTGGCAGGTCTTCCGACAGACTTTGGCGCCGAGGCTCCGCCTGTGCTCCCAGCCTCCAAGGCGGATGTTCCAGAGGGGATATCCATGACTTGGCCTGTGAACGATGGTTGGAAGGCGGCGATTGGTTCCCAGAATCCCAATGGCGAGGCACATGACGGCGTAGACATCAGCGGCATGGAGAAGGGTACGCCCATATACGCAGCGGCGGCTGGCACGGTAAAGGATACCGGGTTTGACGCCAAAGACGGCAACTACGTCCGCCTTGACCACGGCAGCGGCTTGGAAACCTACTACGCCTGCTGCCAGAGCGTTCAGGTCAAGACCGGCGACACGGTAACGCTGGGCCAGACCATCGCCACGGTGGGCAGCACCGGAACCTCTACCGGTCCGCATCTGCATTTTGAGGTCCTCCTGAACGGCGTCCAGCAGGACCCGCTGGACTGTTTCAAATCCGGTGGAACAGACGCCGCATCCCCGGCTGGAGTCCAAGCACCGGAGGAAGAACCGTCGGAACTGTCTCTGGCTATGCAAAAGGCTCTGGATGAGGCGAAACAGTAGTTGGTGAATGGTGATTATCCCCGCAACAGTCAGGGGCAGACCTATGGCAATACCTGTGGTTACAAACTTGCCGGCTATGAACCGGATTTAGCGGCGGCTGTTGGTACGCAAGGAGAAGAGGGCTATATTGCCACAAAAGACAATGGAATCAGATGGAGCAGCGACCCGGAATTGAATGCCGCATATCCGAATTGGAGGAAAGAAAAGAACATCAAGGGCTGGATGATTCCCCTCTAAGACCAGGAAGGCAATGCTTTTGGAGAATTTCAGGTAAACACTGGAAACAATCCCACTGGCCGTGTCCTGAGTTATGAGGAAGTCTTGGAAGCCAAGGCAAATGGCTGGCGTTCCTAAGGCTGGCACACAAACCGCCGTCCCGGAAGGGGCGGCGGCTTGCTTACCGGATTTGGTTCCCGTTCAAAAATGCTTCTTTAAGGCAGTCGCCTTCGTAACGGAGTTTCAGGGAGAAAAACGGCGTGTCTTGCTCCAAAAGGTCCAGGAAAATAGAGTCGCCTTCCCAGAGCGGTAGGGAACGGAGGGCAGATTTCTGAATCCAGGCAAGTTCTCCCTCATCGCAGGGATGGGGATTTCCCGTCCAGGCGGAGGCGGTAAACAGGTGCATATATTCCGTGGGGGCTTCATTGGAGACGAAGGTGACAAGGCCCCGGTAGCGGTATTCCGTGAGGGTGAGCCCGGTTTCCTCGCGGCACTCCCGGAGAATGCAGTCCTCAGGGCTTTCGCCGTCCTGGAATTTACCGCCGACGCCCAGCCATTTGCCTTGGTTTAAGTCGTGCTCCTTCTTGACGCGGTGGAGCATAAGGTAAGCGTCGCCCTGCTCCAAATAACAAAGGGTCGTATTCAGCATTTTGGTCCTCCATAGCTCTTGACATTCGGAAACTTACGTTCTATAATGAGGGGAAGATAAAAATCACCCGGAAATGGACAGGAGGCCATGCCATGCGCGCCAGACAAGTGAGCTGCTGCTTTACCGGCCACCGGCCAGAAAAATTGCCTTGGCAGTACAATGAGGCGGACCCTCGCTGCGTTTCCTTGAAACGCCGGATCATGGATGCGGTGGAATCCGCTTATAGGGAGGGGTTCTGCCATTTCCTCTGCGGTATGGCCTTGGGGTGCGACCAATATTTTTGCGAGTGCGTCCTGGCTTTAAGAGAAGTTCATCCGGATGTGACCCTTGAGGCGGTCATCCCCTGTCCAACCCAAGCCGACGCTTGGCCGCCTAAACAGCGGGAGCGGTACCGGCGCCTGGTTGCCGCCTGCGACGCGGAAACGATGGTTTCCACCCATTATACGCCATACTGTATGCTGCGGCGGGACCGGTATATGGTGGACCATGCCTCCTTAGTGATCGCGGTTTTCGATGGGACGCCCGGCGGTACCCGGTACACCATGGAATATGCTATGGGAAAGGGGATCGCAGTGGTAGATTTGCCAGTGGTTTTGATGAACGGCATGGGAGGGAGAAAATAACGGCGGAGTGTAAACCACTCCGCCGCTTTTATATACAGCTTAGTCCTCGCAGAGGCCGGCGGTGATGATCGCCATGGAATAGACTTCCTGGGCGTTGCAGCCGCGGGAGAGGTCGTTGATGGGGGCGTTGAGGCCTTGCAGGATGGGGCCGTAAGCCTCAAAGGAGCCCATGCGCTGGCAGATCTTGTAACCGATGTTGCCGGCGTTGATGTCGGGGAAGATGAAGGTATTGGCGTGGCCGGTGAGGGGGGACTCGGGGCACTTGGTATGGGCCACGGTGGGGGAGACGGCGGCGTCAAATTGCAGCTCGCCGTCGATGATGGTGTCGGGGAGGGCAATTTTTGCCTTGGCGCAGGCATTGCGCATCTTGTCGACGTCCTCGCCCTTGCCGGAGCCGTGGGTAGAGTAGCTGAGGAAAGCGACCTTTGGGTCGATGCCGAAGATTTTTGCCGTAGCGACAGTTTCGGTGGCGATTTCCACCAGCTCGTCCTCAGAGGGCTTGATGTTGATGGCGCAGTCCGCCATGGCGAGGACCTCACGGTCGCCGGTGGCGGAGGGGCGGACGAGGATGAAGCAGGAGGAGACGATGCTGCATCCGGGTTTGGTCTTGATGACCTGGAGGGCGGGGCGGACGGTGTCGGCGGTGGAGTATGTGGCGCCGCCCAAGAGGGCGTCGGCGTAGCCCATTTTCACCAGCATAGTACCGAAATAGTTGCCCTGCTTGAGCAGGTCACGGCACTGGGCCTCCGTCATCTTGCCTTTACGCAGTTCCACCAGTGCGGCGACCATCTTGTCCATATCTGCGAAGTTTTCCGGGTCCATGATTTCTGCGCCGCGGATATTGAAGCCGATATCTTCGGCGGCGGCCTGGACTTCATCCGCCTTGCCTACCAGAACGGGGGTCAGGAAGGTACCGGACAGCAACCGGGCGGACGCTTCCAGGATACGGGGATCGGTGCCTTCCGTAAAGACGATTTTACGGGGATGTGCCTTCAGTTTCTGGATCAGAAAATTAAACATGATAAACGCCTCCATCATTACTCAGTCCAGGACTGGTATTTCTCTCTTTATTATACACAAACGTCGTTTCGGGTCAATGTGTTTTTGATAATTCTGACATAAAAATTTCCGATTTTTTCACCAGGAAAAATGGCCCCCAGGGCTGGAAGCGGAATACGCTTCGCAGCCCTGGGGTGATCTATATGAAATGTCGGCTATGCCGTCGGCGTTCTTTCGCCGCGTGCCTGTTCCTGCCCTGCCGCATAGGCGGCTGTTTGCCTTGCCGCAGCGGTTGCCGCGAAGCCGCCCCTGGACGGGAACGATAGGGGAATTGGTAAGCAGAAGGGATCAGCCGTAGTAGCCGCCGTAGAAGTTACGGAAGAATTCTTCAAAAGGATTGTAGCCATTGCCGTAGTCGCCGTAGCCATAGAAGGGGGTCTGCTGGTTGTTCTGGTTCTGCTGCTGTTGCTGTTGTTGCTGCTGTAAAGCGGCGGCTTGGTTTTCCACCGGCGTCGCACCCCAGGTGATGTTGACGGTTATGGTTTGCCCATTCCGGTAGACCTCCAGGGTGGAGTCATCCCCCGCGGAATATTTTTTCTTTGTCGCGGTCAACTCGTCTACGGTGGAAACTTTAACATCGTCAACCTTCGTGATCACGTCGCCCATTTGCAGACCCGCGTCCGCGGCTGCGGTGCCTTCCTCCACAGAGTAGATGAAAACACCCTCTTCCACATCGTACCGGTATTGTGCAGCCATCTGGGCGCTCATGGTGCCAGGGGTGATGCCCAGGTAGGGCTTATTGGTCACATACCCGTTGGTCATGATATCTTTGATCATGGCAAACACATCGTTCATCGGGATCGCGAAGCCCAAACCCTCGGCGGTGGTGCCGTTGGAGGCGTCGGAGTATTTCGCCGAAACGATGCCCACCACTTCGCCGTACGCGTTAAAGAGCGGGCCGCCGGAGTTGCCGGGGTTGATGGAGGCGTCGGTTTGGATCATGTTGAAGGGAGTGCCGTCCACATTGATGGCGCGGTCCATGCAGGAAACCATGCCGCCAGTCATGGAGAAGGTCAGCTCGCCCAAGGGGTTGCCGATGGCAAGTACCCGGTCGCCCACGTTCAGAGCGCTGCTGTCGCCCAGGGTGACGGCCTGAAGGTCGGACGCCTCAATTTTTAACACGGCGATGTCATAGTCCTCGTCGCCGTTAACGAAAGTCGCGTCATAGGTGTCGCCGTTGTAGAGCGTGACCTTGATGGTGTTGGCGCTGCTGATGACGTGGTAGTTAGTAGCGATATAGCCATCCCGGGTCAGGATGAAGCCGGAACCGGCGGAGGCGTTTTCCACAGGCTGGCCGAAGTAGTTGTATCCGGCGTTGATGGAGGTGTTGATGGAAACCACGCTGTTGACATTCGCGACGTAGACCTCCGCGTCGCTCAGGGCGGTTTTGCCGTCTACGGTACGGAGCGCCACCTGGGTCACCGGACGGTTGCTCATGTTGATTGCACTCTCGGTATGGCTTCTGCCGAAACCCCAGACTGCCGCGCCTCCGGCTGCGCCGCCCAGCAGCGCGCAGCTCAGGGCCAGGGCCGCGATTTTCAAACCGGCATGTTTTTTCTTTTTGGAAGGCTTCATCTCCTGTATGGGAATCTCCGGGCCAACCGGAGTGGGACGGAGGATCTCCCGCTGTCCGGGTTCGCTGCCGCCGCGATTGTAGGAATGGTGGTAAAGGTTTTGATCGTCGTAATACATAACTTGTTTCCTCCTTATTATGTATCCCGCATCTTTTGTCCATGGACTTAAGATAGCACAGGATTGTGTCAAAGGCATGACGGGAATTTGTCCGGCTTTTGAATTTTTCCGGTTTTCCGAACCGTTGCCTTTAGTATAGGCAGGATAACTTAAAATGGACTGAAAGTATTTTGAAGAAATTATGAAAGGGGTTTGAAGAATTCGTGAAGCAGGGAGAAAAAAGGGTTGCAGAAGTGCAAAGCTGTGATAAAATAGGGAAGACAGGGAAATTCCACCGCGAAGGGGGAGATTGTTTTGCTGAAAATTGAAAATCTCCGCCTGCCGCCCGGCGCGGGCCCGGAAGCGCTGGCCCAGGCGGCGGCAAAGGCCCTGCGGGTGCCGCCGGAGGCGGTGCGGAGGCTGGAAATTCTCAGCCGGAGCATCGACGCCCGGGAGGGCGTGGCGGTTATTTACACCGTGGCGGCTGCATTGGAGAACGAGACTGCCGTGCTGCGCCGCTGCCGGAATAAGAAAGTCCACCGTTTTGAACAGGAGCCGGATTATCACCCGCCAGAGCCACGTCTTCCGCTGGATGTTCGCCCAGTTGTCGTAGGGGCGGGCCCTGCGGGCTTGTTTGCGGCCCTTGTGCTGGCCTTAGCTGGACAGGAACCCATCCTCCTGGAGCGTGGACGGCCCGTAGAGGCGCGGAAAGCGGATGTGGAGAAATTCTGGTCGACCGGAGAATTAGATTTGACCAGCAATGTTCCATTCGGCGAAGGCGGCGCGGGAGCCTTTTCCGACGGCAAACTGAACACCGGTACAAGAGACCCGCGGCACCGTTTTATCCTGAGAACGCTGGCGGCTGCCGGCGCGCCGGAGGACATTCTCATAGATGCGAAACCCCATATTGGTACGGACTATTTATATATTACGCTGCAAAACCTGCGAAAAACGTTGTTATCCCTGGGGACGGATATCCGTTTTGAGGCCCGCCTGACAGATTTGCGCACGGAAAACGGCGTTTTGAAAGGAATTGCTGTAGAAGGCCCGGAGGGCGCCTATGAGCTGCCTTGTCAGAGCTTGATCCTTGCCCCTGGACATTCTGCGCGGGATACGTTTGCAATGTTATACCAGCGCGGCGTGCAGATGGAGGCGAAGCCCTTTGCCGTGGGCGTGCGGATCGAACACCGGCAGGCAGACTGTGACGCGGCCCGGTACCGGGAGTATGCAGGACATCCCGGCCTGCCTGCCGCATCCTATAAGCTCGCCTGCCACCTGCCAAATGGACGGTCGGTGTTTTCTTTCTGCGTCTGCCCCGGCGGGAAGGTCGTAGCTGCCGCCTCGGAGGCGGGCCAGGTGGTCACGAATGGTATGAGCGAATTTGCCCGTGCAGAGGAGAACATCAACGGCGGGCTTCTGGTCAATGTCACGCCGGAAGACTTCGGCAGCTCTTCGCCCCTGGCGGGCATCGAATTCCAGCGGCGCATGGAAGCAGCTGCCTATACCCTTGGCGGCGGAGGCTGCCGGGCGCCCGCCCAGCGAGTGGAGGATTTCCTCAAGAACCGCGCCTCTGCCGGGCCAGGCCGGGTACGGCCCAGCTACCGTCCAGGCGTTGTTTGGACAGACCTGCGCCAGTGCCTGCCGCCCTTCGTTGCGGACGCCCTTGCGGAGGCCTTGCCCATCTTAGGCCGGAAGCTCCAAGGCTTCGACGCCTCAGACGCCGTGCTGACCGCCGTGGAAAGCCGCAGTTCCTCCCCCGTCCGGATCCCCCGGGATGACAGCGGACAGGCGAACATCCAGGGCCTGTACCCCTGCGGCGAGGGGGCCGGTTATGCCGGAGGCATCCTCTCCGCTGCTGCCGATGGCATGCGCTGTGCAGAAACTCTTTTGGAAAAAAGCGCTTCGGCGCTTTTGGAATAATCCCCCGGGCCGCAAACGGTCTGCCCGGTATTTTAGAGGAGGTCAAACCAATTATGAGCCGTGACATCTGCATCTTTCAACATTTCCTGACCGACGCCCACAAAGCGCAAATCGAGGCCGCAGCCGCAGAAACGGGCTTTACTCCCCACTTCTTTACGCTGGACCAGTTTGAGGAGGCGAAAGCCTGCCTCCAGGCCGGCAGCTGCGAGGTGCTGTATGCCCAAAGTCCGGAACTGCTCCGTACTGCCCCCGCCTCTTTAAAATGGTATTGCGCATCTTCCGCTGGCGTGGACTACTACTGCAAAGACCCCACCCTGTTTGCAAACCCGGACTGCATCCTCTCGAACTCCAATTGCTACGGCGTGACCATCTCGGAGCATGTGATCATGGTTTTGCTGATGCTCCTGCGGCATATGCCGGATTATCAGGAGGTTGTCCGAAACCGTGGATGGGAAAACCAGCTGCCCGTCCGTTCTATCCGGGACGGCGAATTTACCATCCTGGGTACGGGCAACATCGGCGCCACGGTAGCGGAACGCCTGCACGCCATGGGCGCTGCGAAAGTTACCGCCCTCAGCCGCAGCGGCAAAGCGAAAGAGCCGGTGTTCGATGAGGTGCTGCCGATCTCGGAGCTAAACAGCATCCTTCCCCAGGTGAAGGGATTGATCATGGCCCTGCCCAGTACGCCGGAAACCATCCACATTTTGAACCGGGAGCGCATCGCCCTGCTGCCGGAGGACGCCTATGTGATCAACGTGGGCCGGGGGACGGCCATCGACCAGGACGCTCTGGTGGACGCGCTGAACAGCGGCGCATTGGCAGGCGCAGCTTTGGACGTCATGGACCCGGAGCCGCTTCCGCAGGACCACCCCCTGTGGAGCGCCAAGAACTTGATCCTCACGCCGCATATCTCCGGAAACCTCACCCTGGGCTACACCTGCGACGCCAATGTTTCCATGTTCTGTGCTGACCTGAAGAACTATGCAGGCGGGAAACCGCTTGTGAACCAGGTAGACCGTAAAAGGGGATACTAAATTTCAGATTGGAAAGGATGTTAGCATCTTATGGACAATTTTACATTTTATTCTCCCACCCTGTTCGCGTTTGGTGATGGCCAGGCGAAAACTACTGGAGGATTGGTGCGCCGCTTCGGCGGCACAAAGGCGCTGCTGATCTACGGCGGCGGCTCTGTCAAGCGCAATGGCGCATATGACGCCGTGACAGCCTCCTTGAAAGAGGCTGGGATTCCTTTCTCGGAACTGTCCGGCATCCAGGCGAACCCCCGCAGCGGTAAGGTCTACGAGGGCGTCGGCATGGTGCGGAAGGAGGGGCTGGATTTCATTCTTGCTCTGGGCGGCGGCAGCGTCATTGATACAGCCAAGGCCGTTGGTATGGGCGCGGTCTATGACGGCGATTTCTGGGACTTCTTCTCCGGCAAAGCGGAGATCAACGGCACAGTCCCAGTGGGTACAGTGCTGACCATCTCTGCCGCCGGAAGCGAGGGCAGCAACAGCTGCGTCATCACCCATGAAAACGGAAACCTGAAATGGAGCATCCCAAAGTCTGAGAAAGCAGATATCGTGCGGCCTAAATTCTCGATCCTGGACCCGCGCTATACCTGTTCCTTGCCGGCGTATCAGACCGCCTGCGGCGCGGTGGATATGATGGCGCATATCTGTGAACGGTATTTTTCCAATACGCCTGACGTGGCCCTGACCGACCGCATCTGCGAGGCTTTGCTGAAGACGATTGTTGACGCTGCCCCCAAGGCGATGGAGGATCCCAACGATTACGCCGCCCGGGCGGACCTCATGTGGGCTGGGATGCTGGCGCATAACAACTCCTGCGGTGTGGGCCGCGTCCAGGACTGGGCCAGCCACCAGATCGAGCATGAGCTTTCCGCTTTTTACGACTGTGCCCACGGAGCCGGCCTGGCAGTTGTCATGCCTGCTTGGATGGAGTTCGTATTTACCCATGATGTTATGCGCTTCGCTCGTTTTGCGGTGGAGGTTTTTGGCTGCGAGATGAATTATGCGGAGCCGGAGGACACTGCCCGCCAGGGCATCCGGCGTTTGCGGGAATTTTTCCGGTCCCTGGGTATGCCCACGACCCTCAAGGAAATTGAGGGCGCAAAAGCGGAGGATATCCCGAAGATGGTAGCGCACCGGAAGGAAAAGCCGAACGGCTTCCCCTTCGGCGGCTTTGTAAAGATCGGCCCGGAGGAGATGGCTGAGATCCTCCGCGGGACGGACCAATAAAGCGCGGGAAAATAGTATAAAACCAGGAGCAGCGGGGGAATATGGCCCTGCTGCTCCTGATTTTGGCTTTATCTGGCGGACTTCCGGTTTAATGTTCTTTTTGCGGAGTGTTAACGTCCTGTTCTGGGCTTTGGAAACCTCTTGGAACAGGCTGACGACGTATGCGCTTTTTTCTTTCAGGGACCAATGCGCAGCATCTGGATTCGACGAAATTTTCCCCATAATATCCCGGATCCCAATACGTTTCGCAGGAATAAACGTCGCATTGAAAACAGTATTCCAAACCGCCGTGCGCCAAGCTGCATCATGCGATTTTACAAGAATGGTTACCCACCCCGCCTCCGCAGCCGGGACAATGGCTGCCCAGATGCATGGGACATAGCCCGCAATTCAAACCGCACAAGGAAAAAAGCTGGTTATCCCGTTTAAATCCTTTCATGGCGGCGACGGGTCCTCTCCGACGGCCTTGGAAAAGCCTTCCATAGCCTCGCGGATATCCATCCCGACGGCGATGTTTTGCAGCATCTTCCACCAGGCCTCCCGGGCCGTCACCCAGCCGGGAGTGCTCTGGATGTAGTTGCCCATATACTGGGAGAAAGTGCTGTATTCAGACATAAGGATATCGTTGGCGTAAAGGTCTTCCAGGTCCCGCACGGGCCAATAAGTGGAGGTCATGACCGCTCTGCGGTAGATACCGTCGCGGTCTGTCATGAAGCGGATGAAGGTTTTGGCGGCTTCCACCCGGGCCTCATCGCCGTTATCGAATACGCCGAACCCCCAGATGCCGCCTTCCAGGCGCGGCTGCCCTGTATCAGAAGGGAACGCCATGGGAAAAATATCAAAATCTAAAGTCGGATTTTTCAGGGTCTGCTGGATTTCCATCCATACATTCCAGCAGAAGGACATGGCCAGTTCCCCCCGGCAGAAGCGCTCAATTTCCTCGCTGGCGGTCAAATCCGGTTCAAACGAAATGCCTTCCGTGTTCCGCAGCAGCTCCAGGGCTTGGATATTCTCCGGACTGTTGACGGTGTAATGGGTGTGCTCTTCATTGGTGAAGGTTCCGCCATAGAGATTTTTTACCAGGGCGCGGGTACCTTGGTCGCCGCTCTGACCGTTGCAGTAGATAGCGCCGGCCTGTTCTACGCCATAGGCTGTGAGGGCGTTCATAGCATGGATGAATCCTTCGGTTGTCCAGGTACGGGTTTCCTCGTCGATGTACTGCAAAGCGCCTGCGGCTTCAAAAAGGTCATAGTTGATCGCCATACAGTGGGTGGTCATGCAGAGGGGAAATTCGTAGTACGCCCCATTCTGATGCCGGCACGCGGCTTTCACAGAGTCGTAAATCTCCCCCGCGTGCGGCTCGCTCTCCCACAAATCGGTAAGGTCCGCCAGGAGGCCCTGGCTGCCCCAATTGGCAACTAACCGTTCCGGCCCCTCAAGGACCAGGTCAGGGGCCTGCCCCGCCGCGATGGCGTCCCGAATGCGTTGGTCGCCGGTGTCGTAGTTCAGGTACTCCATCGACAGGCGGATGTTGGGATAGGCGCGGTTGAAATCGCCGACCAGGATAGCGACAGAAGTGGCGTTGCCCCAGTTCCCCACCGGATATGTCCAAAATGAGAGCTCAACAATCTCTTGAGGAGGGGTTGGTTCTTCTGACAGACTGCTTTTGCAAGCGGTCAGACTGACAGCGGTGAACAGAGCCATCAGGAATGTGAAATATCTTTTCATTGCGGCCTCCTTGCGATGGAGGGTTCTGTTTCCCGTTGCTGGAGGTATTTGTCCAGCAGCCGGGCCACTTCGTCTACATCCAGAGGTTTTGGCGTATGGGCGTTCATGCCGCATTCCAAGCAGTGCTGAACATCGTCTGCAAAGGCGTCGGCGCTGACGGCGATGATCGGAATCTTCCCGGCGTCCGCCCGGTCCAGGGCACGGATGGCCTGGGCGGCTTCAAAACCGGTCATGACAGGCATCCGCAGGTCCATTAGAATCGCGTCGTACCAGCCCACGGGGGAAGCGGAGAATTTATCTGCGCATAGCTTGCCGTTTTCTGCCCAATCCAGTTCCAGCCCCAGCTCCGAGAGCAGCTCATTGGCGATTTCCCAGTTGAGGTCGTTGTCTTCCGCCAGCAGGATCCGCCGCCCGGTGAAATCCATCTGCTTCGGCGTGTCTTCAGGAAGGGGCTGGGGGACGGTTTCGGCAAAAGGCCGGAGGCCATAATACAGGCTGGAGCGGAACAGGGGTTTAGAAATGAACGCGCTGACGCCGGCGGCATGGGCCTCGTCTTCCGCCTCGCGCCAGTCGTTCTCACAGAGAAGGATCAGGGGGATTTCCCCGCCGAAACGGCTGCGGAAAGTGCGGACAGTCTCAAAGCCGCTTCCCAGTTCCCAATCCAGCAGAACGAACCGGTAAGCCCCTTCTCCGGTTTGGTGGGCTTCCCAAAGCTCCATAGCCTGGTCCATTGTCTGGGCGAGCTGGGCTTGTATGCCAATGGATTGCAGTGTGTGAAGGGCAGCTTCGCCGGTGCGCCTGTCGGGCTCGACCAGAAGGGCCGCCTGTTCCGGAAGACGGGTCTCCGCCTCTTGGGACACGGTTTTTTCCAGGTCAAGGGCAACGTGAAATTCGCTGCCTTTTCCAGGCGCGCTGTCGACGCTGACCGTGCCGCCCATGGTATCGACGATATACTTGGTGATGGTCATACCCAAGCCGGCTCCGGCGGTTTTTTGAATGCGGGCGTTGTCTTCCCGGACGAAAGCCTCAAATATTTTCGCCTGGAACTCGTCCGTCATGCCAATGCCGTTGTCTTTGACATAAAAATGGATGCGGGTATATTCGGCGCCCTTTGGAGAGGGGGCTTCCCGGATGGTCAGGGAGATGCTGCCGCCATCGGGGGTGAACTTGACGGCGTTGCCCAGAAGGTTCAGCAGGATCTGGCTGAGGCGCACGCCGTCGCTGCACAGGTTTTCGTAGGGGACGTCCTCAATATAGACGCGGAACTGCTGCTGTTTCTCCTGGAACTGGGGCTGGATGATGGTGATGATGTTGTGGATGGTTTCCCGGAGGGAAAGAGGCTGCATGTTCAGGATCAGGCGTCCGGTTTCGATCTTGGACATGTCCAGCATATCGTTGATCAAACCCAGCAGGTGCCGGCTGGAAACGCTGATGCGTTTCAGGCAGAGGCGGACCTGGGAGGTATTGCTGTCCAGGTTGGCGATGGCGATGGTGGTCATGCCCATGATGCCGTTCATAGGCGTCCGGATGTCGTGGCTCATATTGGAGAGGAATTCGCTCTTAGCCCGGCTGGCCTGTTCGGCGGACCGGCGCGCCTCATCCAGTACGCGCAGCTGCCGCCGGGTCTGGCGGAAGTAGCCGACGAATACCAGCAGCAGCGCTCCTAAAATCAGGCAGCAGCCGCCGAAGGAGATCAGGGACCATTTCTGCTGCAAATCCGCGACGGTTCTATCAAGAACGTTGTAGGACATGTAGAGCAGCAGGTGCCATTCGGAGTTGGGAAGATCGGTGCAGTAGATGTTCCGGCGTTCACCGGCAACGAGGACTTCGTTTGTATAGTCCCGCTTAGCGGTTATGGAAGCCCGCAGCTCGTTGGCGTAAGAGACGGGGTCATTGCTGGCGGTGCGCTCATAGCGGCGGCTGATGCGGTCAAAATAGTTTTCGTCGACGATCTCGTCGCTTTGAAGGATAAAAGTGCCATCCGTCCGGATGATGGCGTAGTCCACGATGGAATCATGGACGTTGACGTCAAGGGTCTCCTGGAAATAGCTGGTGGGGAGGGCGGCGACCAAGGCGACGCTGGCAGCGCCGTTTTCCAGAGGGTAGGCGGCGGGGACGCCCAGCAGGATCAACTGCTGCCCGGAGACGTCCTGGCCTGCGCCGATTTTCTCCTCGCCGTTTTCCAAGGAGCGGAGAAAGGGCTCCGGCAGGTCGAGGGAGACCTGGAGGCCGTAGATCATGTCAAACTCGCCATCGGGAGTATAGAAAGCGAGGTATTCAAAGCCGTTCGTGCGGGCGTTGTGGCTGAGGGAGACGCGGATGGTGGAGAGGTTTTCAACGCGCATGGGGGGCACGGAATCCACCAAGGCGCTGACCTGGTTAAGGCGGAGGTCGATGGTGGTGCCGAAGTGGGTGGCGACCTGACGGCTCATGCCGGACATATAAATTACGCCGATATCCCGGATGGCGTTTTCTGCCATGAAATTTGTCCAGATTGTCTGGATGCTGAAAATAAATACACAGAAAATGGAAGCAAGGATCAAGCTGATTGTCAAGAAACGGGTGGTTTTATTTCTCAAGGACGCCTCACCTCTTGATTTATAGAATACGCAAGCGCCTCATCATCCACAATTTATGGCGGTTTGCGCGGCCGGGAAACCGGCCGTTTCCACATGCACTCTGCTGGAAAATGCAGGATGTGAAAGACCATAGACTGCTTTGTTCTCCAATTTGGCAAGAAGGGCGGGCTCTGGCAAAAAGCAGACAGAGGACCATTTTTTCTACTTCCCATTATAACGTATAACACCTTTGTCTGCAAGGGCATAAGGAATTTTTTTACTATTTTTGCCGTGATGTTCAATCTTGTCCAAATTGGAAACAAAATGCTGTGTCCCTTGCTTTTTTCGGAAAAAGTCCTATAATAAGGGTTATCTGTATATCAGTTGAAAAAAGGAGTTTACTGATTTGAAAGCAAGATTTCCGAAAATACGTCTTCCGCTGCCGCTGGCGCTGCTTCTGGCGGTTCTGCTGGCAGGCGGTATTACGCTCCTGGCCCTATGGTGCCAGCCCAACGCTTTCCGGACGGTGATTGGAGGCTTTTTGCACCAGCCGCTGCTGATCGTTCTAAACGCCTTGCCGGTGGGGCTGTTGGTATTGGCCTTTGCGAGCCTGTTCCGGAACGTTTTTTTTGGCGCGGCGCTGGTGAATTTTGCAGTTTGCGCCCTGTCGCTGGCAAACCGGGTGAAAATCGAAGTTCGGGACGAGCCGGTGTTCCCCCGGGACTTTGCCCTGTTGAAAGAGGTTGGCAGCGCCTTGGAGAGCTATGATATCCGCTATCCTGCGGCATACATTGTAGTGATAGCGGCCGTGACAGTTTTGCTGATGATACTGGGCGTTTGCGTGGGCTGTAAGCCGCTTCCGTTCTCCCAAGCGGGCGGTTGGGCGGCAAGCCTGCTGGGGACTGCTGCCAGCGTTGGTGTCCTGGCGGCGCTGATCCTGACCGTTTATGCCTCCAATGATCTTTATAACTCCTTCCAGGTCAGCAACGCTTACTATATCCCCGCGGTATTCAATGAACTGGGATTCCCATACTGCTTTTGCCACCAGTTTACCACCTACCCGATTGACCGCCCGGAAGGGTTCAGCAAAGCGGAAGCGGCCTCTTGGGAGACGGGAGACCAGCCTGGGCAGGGGAAGGATGTCAGCATCATTATGGTGATGAACGAGGCGTTTTATGACATCACGGACGCACCGGTGTTTACCTATGCCCCGGAGGATGATCCCCTGCCGAACCTCCATGCCCTCCGGAGCGACCCGCATGCCTTGAGCGGCCGTATCGTCGTCCCAGGGTTTGCAGGCGGCACGGCTAATACGGAATTTGACGTTCTGACAGGGATGCAGACCAATGCGCTGTCTGCGGCGACCAGTTCGGCATTCCGGGTGGTGAACCGGAACCTGGACAGCTTGTTCCGCGTTTTCGCGGCAGACGGATACCAAACAGCGTATCTCCACCCTGGCGATAATTGGTTTTACAACCGGGAGAATGTTTACCGCTGGTTCGGCGCGGAAACGACCCGCTTTGTTGGAGAGATGGAGGATTTGGAGTATAAGGGCCGCTGGGTGACGGATGATTCGGTTGCCAGGATGATTGAAGAGTCCTACGCCGGCGCAGAGGGCGCGCCTATGTTCCATTTTACGACGACCATCCAGAACCATATGTCTTACACCGCTGATAAATATGGGGCGGATTATGATTATCCGCCGGTAGAAACCAGCGCTGCCCTCTCCAGCGAGGCGGAGACGCTTTTGAAGGTTTATATCGAGGGCGCACGGGATGCCGACGCGATGCTGGGCCGCCTTTGGCGCTATTTCGCCGCCCAGGCGGAGCCAGTTGTGCTGGTGTTCTGGGGAGATCATCTGCCCTATTTGGGGGATAATATGCTGGCCTATGCAGAACTCGGCTTGGATGTCGCCGCAGGCGATGCGCAGCAGGACCCGTTTTCGCCTTATGAGACGCCCTATGTGATTTGGGCGAACGATGCGGCGGCGGAAGCGCTGGAGTGGGATTCTGCCGTCCAGACATTGGACTTGCCGGAGAAGATTTCCGCGAGCTTTTTCGGCGCCGCCGTCTTGGAGCTGACGGGCCGCGGGACACAGACGCCATGGTTTGCCTTTTTGAATGAGCTGCGCCGGGAATTGCCGGTTGTCCAGCGCACGGCCTATCTGCTTGCGGATGGTACCGTCACCGGTCAGCTTGGCGAGCCGGAAATGGAGGCTATTCAGAAATGGCGGCGCTGGAGTTATTATAAGCTCTGCTATAAGGAGCTGCCATGAGTGCCCGGCAGTTGGCCCTGTGCGGCGTTTTGACGGCCCTTGCGGCAATGCTTTTGCTGCTTGGCGGCATGATTCCCGCTGCAACCTTCATAGCTCCGCTTCTGGCGATGGCGGTGCTTTTGCCGGTATTGGAGGAATATGGAGACAAGGCCGCCGGGATCGCTTATGCGGATGTGGCAATTTTAGGCCTTCTTCTGGCGGCGGACCGGGAGACCGCCTTGGTGTACCTCTTTTTTGGCTGGTATCCCATTGTCCGCCCCAAAATTGCGAAGCTGCCGTCAAAGGTTCTGCGCACTGTTGTCCGCCTTGCGGTCTGTAATCTGGCGATTTTGGCCTTATATGGCATTGTCCTCCGTTTTTTGGGTTTGGACGCAGAGTGGAAAGGCGTGTCCGTATTTTTAAATGCTGCCATGCTGGTTATGGGGAATGCGGTGTTCCTTATGATGGACCGGTGTTTGGCCCAGCTTACGAAGCTGTGGCGCCGCCGCCTCCGGCAGCATTTCTTTAAGCGGTAGCGGTTCTGGTGCAGAAGCTTCCCAGCAGGAGCCCCGCCGCTGTGCTGAAGCGCGGCGTTTTGGATACATTTCCGGCTGCAAAGCTGGGACAATCTTAATTTTGTATTGGAAATAAAGGTGATAACAATGAAAACTGGCTTAGTCCTTGAGGGCGGAGCCTTGCGCACAATTTTCTCCGCCGGCGTCTGCGACGCGTTTTTAGACAGTGGCCTTCCGCTGCCGGATTATACCATCGGCGTGTCTGCTGGAATTGCCTACGGCGTGAGTTATTTATCCAAGCAGAGCCGCCGGAATTTGCAGCTGGTGGTCCACTTTGCAAACGACCGCCGCTATATGGGGTGGCGCAATCTGGCAAATCCGAAAAACCGTTCTTATTTTGGCCTTCAGTTTGCCTACGAGACAATCCCAAATGAGTTGCTGCCGTTTGATTACGATGCGTTTGAAGCGTATCCTGGCGAGGCGGAGGCCGTGGTGACGAACCTGGAAACGGGCGAGGCAGAGTATCTGCCTGTCCCCCGGCGGGACGATCACAATTTAGTTTTGCAGGCCACCTGTGCCCTGCCGCTGATGTTCCCGGTGATCTGGGTGGGCGGCAAGCCCTACCTGGACGGCGGCTGCTCGGACGCCATCCCATGGCGGCACGCGCTGGATGTGGGGTGCGACCGTGTGGTGGTGGTTTTGACCCGGGAGCGGGATTACGTGAAAAAGCCGGACCGGGCGTTTTCTGCCCTGGCCCGGATTTTCCGGAAGTATCCGAATTTTGTGGAGACCCTGCGCCGCCGCGTCGAGACGTACAACCAGGGCCGTGAGGAGCTGTTTGCCCTGGAACGGGAAGGGAAAGTGGTTTTGATTGCGCCGGAAAACACTTTGGGCTGTTCCCGAACAGAAAAGAATGTGGACCTGCTCCGCGCCCTATGGCAGTCCGGCTATTTTGAAGCCCGCCGTTCTTTGGAGCGGGTTTCGGAAATCTGGGGTGTATGAGTTGTCAGCAGAGGGTTACAGGTCTTCGTCCGTGACAATCCCCTGGGCCACGACGTTCGTCGGCCCGGTAAGGTAGAGGTTTGTAATCTGGCTGTTTACCCGTTCCGCATCAATGACCAGCGTGCCGCCGGTCATGTCTACCTGTACGCCGTGGCCGCTGACCTTGCCTTGCAGCGTCAGCACCGCCACGACGGCTCCGGTGCCGGTGCCGCAGGCATAGGTGAAATCCTCCACGCCCCGCTCGAAGGTCCGCTCAAAAATCCGGTCCTCACCGGTGATTTCGAAAAAGTTAACGTTTGCGCCTTTCGGGAACGCCGGGTACCGCCGGATTTTTCGCCCCAAATCCCGCAGTTCCTGTTCGTCCGCCTCCCGCAGGCCGGCGTACGGTACCACTGCATGGGGAAGCCCCGGATTGCCAAGCTCCACGTAGGCGCAGGCGTAGCGTACCCCGTCGACTTCCACCGGTGAATCCAGGCGTACGGTTGTCGGGTCGTTGAGCCGTACCCGGTATAGCCGCTGGTTTATCCGCTGCCCAGTTACGGTGCCGGCTGTGGTTTCGACCGTCTGCTCTTCCCCTGCAAGGCCGTTTTCATAACCGTACCGGCAGATGCAGCGCGCCCCGTTGCCGCACATTTCCCCAACGCTGCCGTCGGAGTTGAAGAACAGCATTTGGTAGTCGCCGCCCTTCCGGGGCGCGTCTACCACCATCAGGCCATCAGCTCCGAGGGATAAATGCCGTTCGCAAAGCGTCCGGGCGATTTGCGGCAGGCGGTCTGGGGAGAGGTGTTCCTCCAGGTTGTTGAGGATGATAAAATCATTCCCCGCGCCGTTCATTTTCCAGAATTTCATCCGGATGCCCCCTTTTTATTCAATGGATGGATACCCTTTGGGAAAGGGTGGGTCGATTGGTGCCAGTCAATATTTGTGAGATTTGAGAGGATTATGATAGAAGTCAAACTTGTCAGGGCCGGGATTGGGGAAGCAGAAAAATTGTGGAATATGCAGATAATAGCCTTTCAAGACCTGTATGATCGGTATCAAGATACAAAAACCAGTCCGGCGACGGAATCGGTTGATAACATAACCGTGAGATTTCACCAGCCATTTACCTATTATTATTTTATCACAGCAGAGGACATAACCGTAGGCGTGATTAGAGTGGCTGACCATCATGAAAACGGCGTGCCGAAGAAAATATCCCCTATTTTTATCCTGCCGGAATACCGGAACCGTGGGCTGGCGCAAAGGGCCATACAGTTGGCGGAAGAAAAACATGGGTGTTCCGGTTGGGAATTGAGCACGATATTGCAGGAAAAGGGCAATTGCCACCTGTATGAGAAAATGGGGTATTATCGAACAGGGCAGATGGAGAAGATAAACGAAAAAATGACATTGGTATTTTATAAAAAGGATTAAAGGCAATTCCGTGCAAAAACTTTTAGATGGATAGCGTTTAATTTATTATACCGATAAAAAAGATTTTTGGATATGTGAAAATAAACAAATGATACTGGGAAAGTGGGATGTATTTCGTGAAAATACCAGCGTCCTGGAGGAGGTTGATTCCATGCCGAAGAAAAATACCCGCAATACAAAGGGCCGTATTATTTCCGCTGCCTGGAAGCTGTTCTATGAGCAGGGCTATGAGGACACTACCATTGAAGATATTGTGTTTGAATCGGAAACCTCCAAGGGGTCTTTTTACCACTATTTTGACGGAAAAGGTGCGCTTTTAGGAACGCTTGCCTACGTCTTTGATGAGAAATACGAGGAGCTGAAGGGCACGATGGACCCGGCGCTGGGGGCGATGGAAAAGCTGGTGTACTTGAACCATGAGCTGTTTGCTATGATTGATGGCGGGGTGTCGCTGGATCTGTTGGCGCGTCTGCTGTCCACCCAGCTGTTGGCGCGGGGCGAAAAGCACCTGCTGGACCGCAACCGGACCTATTTTAAGCTGCTGCGGCAGATTATTGCAGAGGGGCAGCGAACAGGGGAGCTGCGTGTGGACGCGACGGTAAATGAGATTGTGAAGGCTTATGCCCTTTGGGAACGTGCGCTGCTGTACGATTGGTGCCTTTGCGGCGGAGAATATTCCCTGGTGGCATATACGGACAAAGTGACGCCGCAGTTTCTGGAAGGATACCGGGCGACGGGCGGTAAAAAAGAATTTTGTTTTTCCGGCCAAATTGATTCTTATTAAAATTCTAGTAAAAAATTATGTAATATCAAGTAGTATATGGATTTATAATGTGTTGATGTATAGAATTCGTTCTATACATCATTCTGTCTTTTATTCTGGTTTGGAGTGTGGTATGATGGCTGACGTTGAGCGCTGAAACAAAACCAGAAGGAGAGAGAATCATGACAACCGCACAAATCTGCATCGTCCTTGCCATTGCCGCCTACTTGCTGGTAATGGTGGGGATTGGCTTCTACTTCAGCCGAGAGGGCAGCTCGTCCTCTAATGACTTCTACCTGGGTGGCCGACGCCTTGGCCCGATCGTCACGGCTATGAGCGCAGAGGCCTCCGATATGAGCAGCTACCTGCTGATGGGCCTTCCCGGCCTGGCGTACCTATGCGGCGTGGCGGAAGTGGGCTGGACAGTCATTGGCCTTGCCGCCGGCACTTACCTGAACTGGCTGATTGTCGCCAAACGCCTCCGCCGCTATTCCGCGGCTACCGGGGCGATCACCATCCCCGATTTCTTCTCCCGCCGCTACGGCGACAGCCGCCACATCCTGGCCTGCATTGCGGCAGTGATCATCCTGATCTTTTTCATCCCCTATACTGCTTCCGGCTTCAAAGCCGTCGGAACCCTGTTCAACAGCCTCCTGGGCGTGGACTACCATGCCGCTATGATCGTCGGTGCGCTGGTCATCATCGGCTATACCGTCCTGGGCGGTTTCCTGGCAGTTTCCACCACTGACCTGATCCAGAGCATCGTTATGTCGATTGCACTGGTCATTATTATCTTCTTCGGCGTCGGTCAGGCCGGCGGCTGGGGCGCAGTCATGGAGAATGCCCGCGCCTTGCCGGGATACCTGAACCTGACCCAGGGTTACGACCCCGCGTCCGGCGAGGCCGGGACCTACGGTTTCCTGAGCATTGTTTCCACCCTGGCGTGGGGCCTTGGCTACTTCGGGATGCCCCACATCCTCCTCCGCTTTATGGCGATTGAGGATGAGGAAAAGCTGAAGGTTTCCCGCCGGATCGCCTCTGTTTGGGTGGTGATCTCCATGTTTGTCGCCATCCTGATCGGCATTGTCGGCTACAGCGTGTCTGTGGCGGGTAAAATTCCTTTCCTGACAACCAGCGCGGATTCCGAGACGATCGTTATCGTCCTCTCGAACCTCATGAGCGGCAGCGGCTTCCTGCTGGCGTTGGTTGCGGGCGTTATTCTGGCGGGCATTTTGGCGGCAACCATGTCTACTGCGGATTCCCAGCTCCTGACCGCTGCCTCCAGTGTCTCCCAGAACCTGCTGGAAGAATTTATGGGCGTCAAAATGAGCAAAAAGACCTCCATGTTTGCCGCCCGCGGCACCGTTGTGGCGATTGCCGTCATTGGTGTAGCGCTGGCGTGGGACCCTGACAGCTCTGTGTTCCGGGTAGTGTCCTTTGCCTGGGCGGGCTTCGGCGGCGCCTTTGGCCCGGTAATGCTGTTCGCCCTGTTTTGGAAGCGGTCCAATAAGTGGGGCGCATTGGCCGGTATGGTGGCTGGCGGCGTCATGGTGTTCGTTTGGAAGTACCTCATCGCCCCTAGAGGCGGCGCCTGGGCCATCTATGAGCTTCTCCCTGCGTTTATCGTCGGCTGTATCGCCATTGTAGCGGTGAGCTTGGCGACGGAAAAACCCTCCGCGGAAATTGAAAAGGTATTTGAACAAGTGAAGGGCTGATTGCAGCAAATACCCGCCTCTGTGGTATAAATGGTACTACAGAGGCGGGTGTTCCATTACGGTTCTGCGGCCGTGATGACGGCGGCCATCTGACTGGCAAAGAGCCGTCCGGCGAGGATGGCTTCCTGCGGTGAGTTCCCCGCCGCGCCGACCTCCAGTAACAGGGAACCGGTGGTGGCGTGTTGGTTATACCGGGAATTCCGCAGCGCAATCGGGCGCATGAGGGTTGGGTATTCCGCCAGGATAGCGTTCTGTACAGCTGCCGCCAAGCGAAGGTTTTGCAGCCAATCGGGATGGGTAAGACCGCTGCCGTCGCTGCCCATCACCAAGGACATTTGTGCCGCAGCCCTGCCGTCTTCCAGTTCGGAAATCACCTTATATTGGTTCCCCTGTCCATCCTCAATGGCATCCCGGTGGATGTCCAGTACATATTGGATGGTTGGGTATTCCTCCAAATACCGCTGGATGGCGGCAAGGGAACGGTCATAGGCCCCGGAGTAGGAGGGATAGTCATACAAGGTCCGGTCGTGGAGGACGGACAACCCAGCGTCGCCGAAAACCTCCGCCATTTCATCCCCGACCTTTACCACGTTGTACCGGTAATCAGTGGTGCGGTAGTCCCCAGACCAAACGACATCTGTGCCAGGGACGGGGGTGTAGGCCTCGCTGCCGTGGGTATGGACGATCAAAATCTGCGGTCCGTTTTCCGTCAGGGCTAGGGCAGAATAGCCTTGCAGGTCAGAAGCAGACAGGCTATGACTGGTGGTGTTGCTGATGTAGGCCCGGCCGCAGACGAAATAGCCGTCCGAACCGGTAGGGACCAATGTTTTGGCAGTAACGCCGTTATCCTCTGTTGGCTGCTCGGTATCCAGGGGTGTCTCGGTTATGGGGACAGTGACAGGGGCTGGAGTCTCCCCCTCTTCTTCCGGGACTTCTTGCTGCTGTTCCAGCGCCCAACGCTCCGTTACCGCTGGACGCGCTGCCAGCAGCAGCGGCGCTTCTCCGATGGTCAGGGCGGCGGCAGGGGACAGGCCATCTTGGCGCCACAAGTCGCCCAGCTCCCAGCGCAGCACGTTCATGGGCAGGGCCTCCCGCAGCGCCGTAAGCGCCGAGACAGCCGTATCGCTCCCAGCGGTAACGCCCGCCGCCCAGAGGGTCCCTGCCGCCAAAAAACCGGCTTCCACCCGCCGCAGGATGCGGGCGGCCCGCTGCTTTTGTTTCATATGATTTCACCTCTGGGACAACCTATGCCCCAAAAGCGGCGATTATGCCTCGGATTTGGTGGAAAACATTTGCAGGTATTGATCTGCCTCTTGGCGGGATCGAAAAATTTTGATCTCTTTGCACGTTTGGTACTGCGTAAGCAGCGTATAAATCTGCGGCAGCTCCCGTTTTGGGAACTCCAGAATCCATTGCCGGAATTCTGCGTCAAATCCGGTTTCCATCCACGGCATATCCTCACGCGGCTTTCCGATCCGGGCAGCAACGCCCGCGATGCAGGTGTCTAATGGATAATCCAAGAGGAATGCGGCGTCGCACGCTTCCAGACGAACACCCAGCGTCCGCTGGTAATTGCCGTCGATGATCCACGTCTCCTTGAAAAGGATTTCCGCCAGACGACGGTCGAATTCCTCCCTGCTTACGGTTGTGCGGTCGGCTTTGTGCCAGAGCATATCCAGGTAGTAGAGCGGCAGGCCGGAGGCGTCCCGCAGCTTACGTGCAAAGGTGCTCTTTCCCGCGCCGGGACAGCCGATGACAATTGCTTTTTGAAACATGAAATTCTCCTAGGGCGTTGTTGTAAAAATCTGGACGTTGTGTTATAATAGGCCAAACATACGGCGGCCTCTGGGCCGGGATAGGAGGAGCGTTTTTATGGAGATACAATCAACAAGCCGCTTGCAGCGCAACGCCCGGCAGGTCCGGATGGACGAGAGCGCATCGGCGCAGACAGCTGCGAAATCCAATTTCCAGAAAAAGAAGGAAGACTGTATCGCCTTGTCGAAACAGGTTTTGACAATGTTGGAAGAGCAGAGCCGCCGCACCCGTGAGGAACAGGAGCGAAAGAAAATGGAGGCCCAGAAGGAGGGCGGCAGCTCGGAGTTAGACGCGTTGTCAGAGAAGCTGAAAAAGATGGCGAAGTGTCAGCGGATCGCGGCGCGTATCCAGGCGGGAGACAAGGTGCCTCCGGAGGATGAGCGCTATTTGATGGACCACGATGCCCAAAGCTACCAGATGGCGCTTGCCCTGCGACAGCCAAAGCGGAACCCGAAGAAGTGGGACACGCTGTTGGAGAAAGAAGATTATGAAAATGGTTCAACAGAGAGCATAGAGAGTGCAGACAGCGCGGACGACGGCAGCGATGCGCCGGAAGCCAGCGGAACAGCGGAGTGCTGAATGCGCAGGCAGGCTGCAAAGACGGCGGAAGGAAATCCAATCCTTCCGCCGTTTGCTTTTGCTTTTGCTTACCCCGCAAGGCCGTTGACCTTGAGCGTATACGCCGCCGTATGACTGCCGAAATCGCCGTTAAGGAAGATCTCAATGCTGTGCCCGGCAAATACGTCCGGTTCGGTACAGAGGAACATGTCTGCGATAAATTCAGTCGACTTGGAATCTGCGGAAAAGGAAAGCCCACCCAGAGCCAGGCTGCTGAAAAAATCTTCCTTCCGGTAAGGGAGGGGGACACGTCCGCCGTCATACAGCAGAACGTAGGAAACACCGTCTTCTTCCACGGTTTCCGGATGGTCCAGCCATTCCAAGGCGTCGTTGTACAAACCATCTGCTTCTATGGCGGCAAAGACTTCCGCCTGATGGGTATTCAGCCATTGAAGGCACTGCTCTGCTGCCACGGCGAAACGGTCCAGTGGGTCCTGGCAATTCTGCCCATTGTTGTAGTAGGAGAGGCTGCATATGGCTTTTCTGCCCCAAAGGGTGCAGGAAAGATCTTGAAAGTATTCATCCCAGAATGGTTCCTGCTTGTGATTCCATTCCATGGTAGAGGAAACCTCCTAGCAGGGTGTTCAAATGTGGTTGATAAATTTGTCCAGAAGACGGCAGATTTCCCGGACGTCGATGGGCTTTGCCACATGCGCGTTCATGCCGCAATCTAAGCATTTTTTGATGTCCTCAGAAAAGGCGTCCGCCGTCATAGCGATGATGGGCAGGCCGGCGTCAGACCGGTCCAGGGCGCGGATGGCCCGCGTGGCCTCATAACCAGACATAACCGGCATTCGGAGGTCCATCAGGATGGCGTCATAGTACCCTGCTGGCGAGGCTTGGAACTTGTCCACGCAGATTTGGCCATTTTCGGCCCACTCCAGCTCCAAGCCCACTTCGCTGAGGAGTTCCTCAGCGATTTCCCAGTTAAGGTCGTTGTCTTCTGCCAAGAGAATTTTTTCCCCTTCGAAATGGGAGGTTGTATCCTCCTGGGCATCTACGGATTCCTGAGAAGGCCCGGAGAGTTCGACATAGGGCCGTAACCCATAGAACAGCGTGGATTTGAACAAGGGCTTGGAGATGAACCCCGTAATCCCAGCAGCTTTGGCCTCCACCTCGATCTCGCTCCAATCGTAAGCGGAGATCAGTAGAATCGGCGTATCGATACCGAACTGGCTGCGAATTTCGCGGGCAGCGGTGATGCCGTCCATACCGGGCAGTTTCCAATCCAGCAGAATGATCTGGTAGTCATCCCCCCGCTGATGCCGTTTGTCGATCATTTTGATCGCGCTCTCGGCGTCCAGTGCCCAATCAGCCTTGACGCCGATGGATTTCAGAGAGGCAACCGTGCTCTCGCACAGCTGCTGGTCGTCGTCGGCCACCAGCAGGTTCCATTCAGGAAGGATCATGTCTTCCTCTTGGATTTGTGCGCGTTCTAAATCCAAGGTGACATGGAACTCACTGCCTTTACCCAACTCGCTGTGGACTTCAATTGTGCCGCCCATAGCATCCACGATATACTTGGTGATAGCCATACCCAAGCCAGTGCCCTCGGTTTTGTGGACGCGGCTGCTGTCCTCCCGGGTAAAGGACTCGAAAATCTTCTCCTGAAACTCCGGCGTCATGCCAATACCGTCATCCTTGACGAGGATGTGGATGCGGATAAATTCCTCTCCCTTAGGGGATTCCTCTTCATACATGGAAACTTGGATGTTCCCGCCCTCAGGGGTGAATTTGACAGCGTTTCCCAGGAAGTTGATCAGCACTTGATTGAGGCGCACACTGTCGCAGCAGACGTTTTCCGTGGAGATATCGTGGATAAAAACGTCGAATTGCTGGTGTTTGGCCCGTACCTGCGGTTGGACGATGCTGACGATGCTGTCCATCACTTCCCGGAGGGAAATTGGGTCCATGTTCAGCGTCAGTTTGCCGCTTTCGATTTTGGACATATCCAGAACATCGTTGATCAGTCCCAAAAGGTGTCGGCTGGAAAGGGTGATCTTCTTCAGGCAGTTTTGTACCTGCTGCATATCGTTGATGTTGGCGGATGCAATCGCCGTCATGCCAACGATGGCGTTCATAGGTGTCCGGATATCGTGGCTCATGTTGGAAAGAAATTCGCTCTTGGCCTTGTTGGCGTGTTCCGCAGCTTTTCTGGCAGTTTCGGCGGTCTTCCGGGCTTCCTCCAGCTCCTGAATCTGCTGGCGGGTCATATGGAAGTATTTACGGAAGATCACCAACAGCACAAGCAGCACAAACAGGCAGGCGCCGAACGCCGTATAGGTCCACCGGGAGGTGAAGCCGGAAACCAAGCTGTCCAAGGTGCTGTAGGGCATGAACGTAAGCAAAAACCATTCGGAATGGGAGAGCTTGGTACAGTACACTTGCCGGATTTCCCCGTTGATCACCAACTGCGCGGAATAGTCCCGGTTCTCTGCCATTGCCTGGGAAAGAGCGTCAATATACAGCTCTGGGTCCTTGCCGTCTACGCTTTCGTAAAGGCTGCGCACGCGGTCGAAGTAACTGTTGCGGAACGCGCCGCTGGTGCGGATAATAAAACTGCCGTCTTCCCGGATAATATAGGAGTATAGGTGGTCGGCATTTTCCTCCAAGGAAAGGGTGTCTGTGAGATACTCCGCAGGCAGCCCCGCCACCAAGGCGAGACAGCCATCATCCTCCAAAGGGGCATAGGTGGTGGGAACCCCTAAAAGGATCATACGCTCTCCGTTCTCATTGGAGCCGATGGCTACTTTTTCCTCCCCGTTTTCCAAGGATGCCCGAAAAGAGTCCGGGTCAGCGGCCTTCAGCGGAGAGCCGTAAAGCGTTTCAAAAGTGCCGTCCGTGTGGTAGAAGGCCAAGGCGATGAAATCTCGGGCCTTGGCGTTGCTGACGAGGGCCTCCAGCATTGCGGAGTCCTCATAGATGTTCCCTGATACTACGGTTTTGATCAGGGCGTTCAGTTGATCCATCCGCAAATCAATGGTGGTTTCAAAATGCATGGAAATCTGTTCGCTGGTAGTGGACATATACATCTGCCCTACCTGGCGGATAGTTTCCGTGCTTTTGTGGTTCATATAGACTGCCAAAAAGGAAAAAAGGGCAAAGGTAAGAAGGGAGACAACCGCCAAGCTGACCATTAAAAACCGGGTAGTCTTGTTACGGAGTTTGTTCATCCCCCTAACGCCTCCTGAAAGGCGCGGATGGCGGAAATCGTCTCCTTGTAATCCTTCGCGGTTTGTTCCGCCAAAGCGGCCGCCTCGCCGCTCCAAGAACCGCCTCGGAGGGCTTCGGACAGGGCGCTGCTGGAGGCTCCCAGCTTCGTGAGGCTCAGGTTCTGGCATACGCCCTTAATGGTGTGGGCGGCGCGGAAGGCCTCCTCATAGTTTTGTTCCTCCAGAGACTTTTGCAGCAGCTCAAAGCTCTTGTCGTCCGCAAATTTCAGCACGAATTTCTGCACGATCCGCTCCGTGCGCAGACGGCCCATAACATCATCATAATCGCTGCCCATAGCGGCGTAGCATTCTTTCAAGGTCATAGCAATCTTCTCCTTAATTCCAGTTATCCGCGTTCGCCGCCGTTGTCGATGGGGGTGATGGCGGAAAGCATATTCTGCATAGATTTGTCATAGAAACGGAACTGTCCCCGGCCAGAGCGTTTGACAGTGTATAGGGCCTGGTCGGCAGAGTGGAACAAATCGTCATAGCTGCTGCCCACCACTTCCGTCAGGGCAACGCCCATGCTGACAGAAATGGGAAAGTCCTCATAGACACCGCAGAGGGAACTGAAGATCCGGGAGATAATGGACTCCACGTCGTCTTTATATTCCAGGAAAATGAGGAACTCGTCCCCGCCGACACGTGCGGCGATATCGCCGCCGCGGATGCTCTGGCGAAGCTTCTCCGAGACATGGATTAAGACATGATCACCGAAGGCGTGGCCCAGGTTGTCGTTGGCAGACTTGAAGTGGTCCAGGTCAAAGATAGCCAGGGCGAAATGGCAGGCGGCCCGGAGGTCCATCCGGTCCAGAATGCGCTTTTTGGCGTAGGCGTGGTTCAGCAGGCCGGTAAGAGAGTCGTGGGAGGCCATGCGTTCCAAGGCGTCCAGGCGCATCCGGGATTCATGGGTGTCGATGGCCTTGCCAATTGCGCCGGTATAGCGGGGCGGTTCGTCGGTGGACCAGACAGCCCGGGCGGTGATTTGGTACCAGCGCCGCTGGCCGTTCAGGTTCAAACGGCAGTCGTAGGTAATGACGGGATGTTCGGGCGTTGTGCTGCGCAGGGCGTCGGAAAGCCCCTGCCGTTCCTGGATGTCCATCAAGGCGTGGACCTTTTCATTTTGCAGCGGGTCCATGATGATCTCATCCAGCCCCAATTTTTCCGCGCCGAAAGCGGAGAGGGTGACCATGGGCGGGGAAAGGGTGAATTCAAACTGAATCTCCTGGGTTAAGGCGGCGAAGAAGCTGTACTTCATCCGCTCATGCTCCAGCAGCTGGAGGGTGCGTTCGGAGGCAGTCAGTTCCTCGTGCTGATGCATTTCCTGGGCGACGTTGCGCATCTCCCGCTGGTTGCGCTGTGTAATGGAGTTGCTGTTATTCATGTGCGCAGGGATATCGGGGGCGATTTCTTGCAGACACTCCTTCAGCAGAGGGTTAAAGGTGCCGCATTGGCCGTCCAGAATCATCTCCACAGCTTTCTCGTGGGGAAGGGAGTCCTTATAGCAGCGTTTAGCGGTCAGGGCGTCGTAAACGTCGGCCAGCGACACGACCTGGGCGGAGATGGGGATTTGATCCCCCACCAGTCCATCGGGATATCCCCGGCCATCCCAGCGCTCGTGGTGCCAGCGGCAGATGTCGTAGGCCACCTTCACCAGAGGGTCGTCCTGGTGGATGGGGAGGTTTTGCAGCATTTCTGCGCCGGCCATGGAATGGGTTTTCATGATGGCGAACTCCTCCGGAGTAAAGTGGCCAGGCTTGTTCAGAATCTTTTCGTCGATGGAGATTTTACCAATATCATGCAAAGCTGAAGCTGTGCAGATCATGGAAATATCCGTGGGAGAGAGGTGGTATTGGTCCGTCTGCTGGACCAGATGGACCAGCATGAGTTCGGTCAAGGTGCGGACATTGAGGACGTGGAGTCCGCTTTCTCCGTTCCGGAATTCGACGATATGGCTTAAAATATCGATCAGAAGGTTGCTCCGCTGCTCGTTTTCATAGATCTGGTCTGCCACCATACTGACCAGCTTTTTCTGCTTGGCGTAGAGGAGGATGGTGTTGACCACCCGGCGGTGAACGATTAAGGCGTCGAAGGGGCGGGAGATGAAGTCGGTGACGCCCAGCTCATAAGCCCGCTCGATGTGGGAAGAACCGCTTTCGGCGGAGATCATGATAACCGGGATATCCTCGATCCATTGGTTCTGCTTCATGACGTTGAGGACGCCGAAGCCGTCCATTTCCGGCATCACGATGTCCAGCAGGACCAGGGAAATATCCATGCCTTGGAGCTGAAGGGCTGCCACGCCCTGCATACCGTTTTCGGCCTCGATAATTTCGTATTCCTCATCCAGCATATCCGCCAAAATCGCACGGTTTAGCTCCGAGTCGTCCACGATGAGGATTTTTTGTTTCCGTTTATTCAAGGGGATCACATCCTCGCTTTATCGAAAATTCCGGCGCTGCCGCTAGGGGGCTAGGGCCGCATAGGGGCTAGCGTTGCGGACACCTGGGACAGCGCTTGAAATAATTGGAAGTTTTGACGATTTTGTCTTATTCTACCATATTAAAATCAAAATAGCAAGCGAGAGAGAAAATTTTATGGGCAAAAAAAATTGCGGTTGGGAACGGGATGAAGGAGCAGGGAACGGTCACATCTGCTATATTTTCCCAAAGCGCGTTGTAAAAATAAACAGGAACTTTGGTATAAAAAGTAATTGTGGTTGTAAGAGTTGTCATAATTGCCAAAAAAGTAACGGAAATGAAGTAAAAATAACCAGATTATTCGAAATAGTTTCTAAAAAATGCAAAGACACTGGGTCTAGGAAATAAATGGAAATGAAATTACCACTTGATTTTTTCGAGCAGATGGAGCATAATAGCACTAGGATTTTGCGCGGGGAAAATCTGGCGCGCTCTGTAGCTTTCTGTTGCCCCTTTCCTTCCCATGGAAGGAAAGCTTGCGTATGCTGAGGCAGGAGGCGCCTTGTACATAAAATGCTGTCCTTGCGCTTTTTCAGATTTTTTCAGCTTCACGTTATAGATGTATATTGTTGCAGACCCTAGGTTTGCGGGATTTGGGAGGATGGACGTATGGACTTCTTGACGAGCAACTCCTTTTTGCTGTTGGAAAAATCCATGGGGTTCCTGTGGACGAAACAGGCGGCAATTCTGGATAATATTGCCAATGCAGAAACGCCGAACTATAAGGAGAAAGTCGTTACCTTTGAGGAAACGCTGAGAAGCAAGATCGAAACGGCAGCGAGAGGAACTTCACCCAAGAAGGATGTGCGCGGCATTTTGGAGACCTCGGAGTTCGCCGTGACGGAGCAGCTGGTTTCGACCCGCATGGATGACAACGGCGTCAATGTGACGACCCAAAGCGCTGAAGCCGTCCGGAACGCGTACCAGCTTCGGTATGTGATGAGCGCGATCAACACCGACCTCTCTGTACTGCGTTCCGCAATCAATGGTTAGTAAGTGAAAAAGAGGGACACCGCTGGGAAACAAAAGAAACGGTGCCCCCGCTTTTGCGTTGCCTGACGCGCTTGTCAGGCTTTCGTAAAACGGCCCGCCGGCCGTCCGGCGAGAAATGGAGATTGATATGGCATTTCTAAGCACGATGAATATTGTGGCCTCCGGACTTACCGCCCAGCAGCTGCGGTTGGATATCGTTTCGGAGAACATCACCAACTCGACGACAACCCGTACCGAAAACGGAGACGGCAGCTACCGGCGAAAAATGGTGGTGTTTACGTCCGAGACCGGCCGGAACGAGTTCCGTGAGGCTATGGCCCGCGCCGCTTACGGAATGGCTCCGAACGAAGGGTACAGCACCATCGGCGGCGTGAAGGTGACGCAGATCGTCGAGGACCCCTCTCCGATGCATCTTACCTATGACCCGACACACCCGGACGCAAATGAGGACGGCTACGTCGAACTCCCAAACGTTGACCTGGTAAAGGAAATCACCGACGCGATGGCTGCAACCCAGGCGTATTCTGCCAACGTCACCGCCTTTAATACGCTAAAGACTGTGATCAACCAAGGCTTGGAAATTGGCCGTTAACGCCGTAAAATAAAAAGGAGTGCAAAACAATCATGACACCCATTGAACAACTGCGGCCTTTGACGCCCATTACCCCTCTTGCTTCCGCGGAAACGAAGGGCTACGACGCCGGCCTCGTCGGCGAGCTGGCGGACCAGACCCCCTTCGGCATGATTTTCCGCTCCGCCATCGAAAACGTGGTGGAAACGGACGCTGCCAAAAACGAAGCGCAATACCTGCTTTCCACGGGCCAGCTGGATAATCCTGCCAGCCTGATGATTGCTATGAGTAAATTCCAGACCTCTGTAGATTTGCTGGTTCAGCTGCGCAATAAGGCATTGGACGTTTACTCGGAGCTGACCCGGATCAGCCTCTGATCCCATCGTTTGGAACTATGGAAACAGTAGGAAAGGAGGCGGCGGTCCTTGCGTGAGAAACTCAAGGGCTTCTGGGAAAAAGTCAAAGGCTTTCTAAAGAAGCTGTCAAAAAAAGTGTACATCGCCGCCGCGATTGTGCTGGCGGTTCTCATCATCATTATAGCTGTGGCAATCGCTGCAAGCGGTAAGGATTATGCCGTATTGGTGACAGGCGTGAGCTCCCAGGAGGCGGGCGAAGTTCTGGAATTCCTGCAAGCCCGGGGCGTCAGCAATTACCGGATCGAAAACGACGATACCATTTTAGTTCCCCAAAGCCAAGAGGCTAGCCTCAAAGCGGGGCTTTTGATGGAGAATATCGGGAAATCCGGCTTCTATTTTACATCTTATACAGAGAACGTCAGCGCCCTGTCAACAGAGTCTGAGCGGAACAACGCCTGGCTGATGGGCGTAACGGATCGTATGGGCGCGGTTATCCGGTGCCTCGACAATGTGCGGGATGCTACGGTGAACTTCCAGCCCGGCGAGGACCGGAGTTACATACTGGACAGCAATAATGTTGTAAACGCAACAGCGAGCGTGTTTCTGACCATGGAGCCCGGAACAACGCTGACCAGCGGACAGGCGACGGTCATCCGAAACTTCGTTTCCACCGGTGTCCAGGGCTTGAAAGTGGAGGAGGTAACGATCGGCGATTCCTCCGGCAACAACTACCCCGCGTTTGAGGAGAACGGCGACGATGAGGCCTCCGACCTCAAACTGCGGTTGGAATCCGAGTGGGCCAACCGCATCCGCACAGAGGTTATGAACCTGCTGACCACGATGTACGGTGAGGAGAATGTCCGCACAGCGGTGCGTTGTGAGGTTGAGGTCGGCTTGATCACCGAACAGCGGCATGAAGTGAGCCTGCCGGAATACGCGCAGGACGGTTCCACCGGCGGCCGGGGCATTATTGGCTCGGAAAGCGACCAGTATTTTGTTACCCGTCCCGGCGACGGCGGCGTGGGTGGCTTGGTCGGTACAGAAACCAACAGCGATATCCCAGAGGGCGTGGAGGCCCTGGCAGACCCCGACGGCACCGAGACGGAGCTGGGCGGCAGCAGCCAGACCGACTATGACAACACCAAGAGTGACATTTCGATCAACAATCCTGCGGCACGGCTGACGGACTGTACAATTGCTGTAACGGTCAACTCTGCCGCAGTGGGTACCCCGAACATACCGGAATTGCAGTCGTTGGTCGCTCGTGCGGCCGGCATCTACGGTGAAGTGGATGAATTGACCGGCGAGGAAGACCTTAGCAGCAAGATCCAGATTATGGCGGTGGACTTCTACGGTTATGAGGCCGAGGAGCCTGGAACGTCTGCGAATGTGCCCGCGGAGATCGCAGGCATCCCGCTGTGGGTATGGATCGCCGCGGCGGCTGGACTGTTGCTGTTCATTATTCTGCTGGTTGTGATCCTCCTGATCCGCCGCAGACGGAGAAAGAAGAGAGAAGCGGAAGAGCTGGCCTTGGAGGAGAACCGTGTTGATGCGCTGCTGGAGGCTGCGGGCCTTGGCGGCGAGGCCGCAGAAGGCGGTGCAGACGTGATGGACCTCCAGACCGAGCGCAGCATGGAACTGCGGAAAGATATCCGGCAGTTCGCCAGCGACAACCCGGAAATTGCAGCTCAGATGCTGAAGGTTTGGCTGAGAGGAGGCGACGACAATGGCTGAAGCAGCAGCGGCGGCCTCTACGGCTTCTGCCGCAAAGGAAAATAAGAAACCCAAAGTGGAGCTGACCAGCCCCCAGAAAGCTGCGGCGGTCATCGTCGCCTTGGGGGCGGATAAGGCCTCCCTGCTTTATAAGTACATGGAACCTGAGGACGTAGAGATGCTGACCCTTGAGGTTGCCCGCTTGGGCTTCCTGGACTCCGAACAGACGGAGGAGGTCCTCAATGAGTTTTACCAGGTCTGCCTGACCAACAAGGCTGTGACCGAGGGCGGCTTGGAATATGCCCGTACCGTTCTGGAAAAGGCCTACGGCGAACAGGCCGCGTCGGACCTGCTCAGCAAGGTTACAAAATCCCTCAAAAACCGCGACTTTGCCTTTATGGACAAGGCGGATGTCAAATCCCTCCTCTCCGCCCTCCAGAACGAGCGTCCTCAGACCATCGCCTTGGTGCTGTCCTATGTGGACGCCGACAAGGCGGCGGGCGTGGTGTCTCAGCTGGACGAACGGAAACAGATTCAGGTGGTGGAGAGCATCGCCAAGATCGACAGCGTATCGCCTATGGCGATCAAGATCGTCCAGGACGAGATGCAGCATAAGTTCTCCAGCATTATGACCAGTACCAACATCAAGGTCGGCGGCATTGATTATGTGGCCGACGTGATGAATAACCTCGACCGCACCAGCGAGAAGAACATCTTCGACGGCCTCTCCGACCACGATCAGGAGCTGGCAGACGAGATCCGGAAGCGGATGTTTGTGTTCGAGGACATTGTTACCATGGACGACCGCTCCGTACAGCGCTTCGTCCGGGACTGCGACCCGCGGGACTTGGTGCTCTCTCTCAAGGCGGCCAATTCGGAGGTTGCAAACAAGCTGTTCAGCAATATGTCCAGCCGTATGGCCCAAAATATCAAAGATGACTTGGAAATTACATCCAATGTCCGCATGAAGGACGTGGAGGAGGCCCAGCAACGGATTGTTGGCATCATCCGCGGCCTGGAAGAAAAGGGTGAGATCATCATACTGAAGGCCGGAAAGGATGATATTATTGCCTAGTATTTGGAAACGTATCACCCGCCCGAAGGCCGAACCGTATCAGTTCCCTGAGGCAGAGAAAATAATATTGGGCGAAGCCGGGGCCTCCCTCCCGTCGTTTGACGAGGAGGAGGGCGCCCCCGCGCCTATCCCTGTTTTAGAGGGCAAAGAAGCCCTTCCTCCGCAGCCAGAGCCGGAACCGGAGCCGGAAACCGACCCAGTACGGTATGCGGAAATCCAGGCGGACGCCATCCTCAAAGATGCGGAGCAGCGTGCGGCGGAAATTGTGGAACGGGCCCAGGCAGAAGCGAAGAAAAAAGCAGAAGAGCTTTACGCCGCCGCCCGGAAAGACGGCTTGGAAGAAGGCCGGGCGGAGGGCGTAATCCAGGGCGTGGCCCAGGCGCTGGAAGAAAACCGGCAGAGCCAGGAACGGCAGGCAGCGGAACTTTCGGCGGAAGTTGATAAATTTTTACAGCGCGCTAGTGCTGCATTGGATCGCCTGATGGACGACAATGTGGAAGAATTGCGGGATTTGGCCATCGCCATCGCGGAAAAAGTGGTGTGCGTGAGCTTGAAGAGCAGTTCGGAGGTTATCGGCCGGATGATCCAGGCAGCTGTGGATAAGCGGAAGCGTCGGGAATGGGCGCATATTTACATCGCAGAGTGCGATGCAAAATATTTTACCAAGGTCCCTGCGGCATTGACAGCCGCCCTTTCCTCGCTGTCCGATCGGGTTCGGATTATTCCTATGGCGGATGATGAGGCTGGGACGTGCATTATTGAAATGCCGGACGAGATCATTGATGCCAGCGCCGCCACGCAGCTGAACAACATCCGCACCCTGCTGGCGGATGCGCCGACAGGCGGTTATGAGGGCGGCTTGAATTTTGGCGGAGGTGTGTTTGATCGTGTTCCGACAAATGATACGTCAGGTCAATAATGCGGAAACGTATAGCCTGACCGGTAAAATCGAGAATATTGTTGGAATGTCGATTGAAGCCTCCGGCGGCCATGCGGCTGTGGGGGATATCTGCCGTATATACAACGGCGAGTCTGGCGGACAGGTGACGGCGGAAGTGGTCGGGTTTAAGAATGACCATATCCTATTAATGCCGTATTCTGATATGAATGGTATCTCCGCTGGGAATTTCGTCCGGAACACTGGACGGCAGCTGACTCTGCGGGTGGGTGAATTCCTGCGGGGTCGGATCGTGAATGCGATGGGACAGCCAATTGATGGGAAACCTCCCTTTGAGGGCGGCACTCCTTACTGTGTCGCTGGAAGCTACATAAATCCCCTCCAGCGTCCTCCAATCCGAGAAAGGATGGAGTTCGGCGTAAAGGCCATTGATGGAATGATCACCATCGGAAAAGGACAGCGTATTGGCATATTTGCCGGCTCCGGCGTTGGGAAGTCGACGCTGATGGGCATGATCGCAAAAAACGTGAAAGCGGACATCAACGTCATTGCCCTGGTGGGCGAACGAGGCCGTGAGGTTCTTGAGTTCGTCCAGAAAGATTTGGGCGAGGAGGGGATGCGCCGCTCTGTGTTGGTTGTGGCGACCTCTGACCAGCCTGCTATGCTGCGGATGAAGTGTCCCAGCGTGGCGACGGGCATTGCGGAATATTTCCGCGACCAGGGGTATGATGTGCTGCTGATGATGGATTCCCTGACCCGTTTTGCTATGGCTCAGCGGGAAATTGGGCTTGCCATCGGTGAGCCGCCGGTGTCCCGGGGCTATACGCCGTCGATGTATGCGGAAATGCCCAAACTGCTGGAACGCAGCGGCAATTTTACCAAAGGCTCCATCACGGGGGTGTATACCGTCCTGGTGGAGGGCGACGATACAAACGAACCAATTGCCGATACCGTCCGGGGTATTCTGGATGGGCACATTGTGCTTTCCCGTGCGCTGGCGAATGGGAACCATTACCCGGCAATCGATGTGAGCGCCAGCATTTCCCGTTTGATGACAGAAATCGTGCCGGTGGAACACCGGCAGCTGGCGTCCCAGGTTCGGGACATTTTGAGCGTTTATGAAAAAAATGCGGACCTTGTGGCCATCGGCGCTTATAAGCCGGGGACGAACCGGAAGCTGGATTATGCACTGTCGAAAATTGATGCAGTGAACGGATTTTTAATGCAGGATGTTAATGAGGCCTTCAGTTATACGCAATGTATTGAGAAATTGAAGGTCATTTTGAGATAGAACGTCATATATATAAAGGGTTGACGGAAGAAGAACATAAGGGAAGGGATTCTGCTAAGTGAAGAAGTTTAAATTTGCCTTGGATACCGTGCTGTCTTACAAGCAGCAGGTGCTGGATGCCCTACAGGGCGAACATGCTGCAATTCTTGTAAAAGTCCACGCCCAGGAGGACGCGGTGGAGAGCTTGGAACTGCGTTATGCCGATTACAACGCCGAGTACCGCCAGCGGGCGGAGGAGGGACTCCCAATTACCGACGCCTTGATGTACCAGACGGGGCTGCGGGCCATTGAGATGGAAATTCAGCAGGAGACCGCAAAGTTGGAAGCCCTCCAGGAAGCGGAGGAGAAGAAACGGGCGGAAGTGGTCGAAGCCAAGAAGGATACTTCTTCCATCGAGAAGCTGAAAGAGAAAAAATTGGAGGCTTACAATAAGGCGGTGCAGAAAAGCGACGAACAGTTTATTGAAGAGTTCGTCAGCGCCGCACGGGCAAACGCCGCCAGCGCATGAGAGCGTCCGAACCAGTGCATAAACGCGCTGTTTGGAATATATTTTTGAAGGAAGGAGGTAGATGCATATGGAACAATTGACAATGTTGAACCTGATGCAGAACATGGGGGAGCACATGCTGCAGGCTGGAACCAAGAACAGCGATCCCGAAGGCTTCCAGAAGCTGATGGAGCAGTCCCAGGGCAGCGGCGAGACCAGCGAGGCCGGTAAGCCTGCCGATACTCAGACGGCAGCGGACGCTTCCGAAAAGCCCGATGCACCGGAGACGAAGGATGTTGCAGACGGCGAAACCAAGCCGGTGCAGGACGATGCCGAGCTGGAAAAACAAATGGTTCTGGCGGCTATGGCAATGCTGCAAAACCCAGTCGTGCCGGTGGAACAGGTGATGACGCCGGAAGCGCCGGTCGTGGAAGCAGCTGCGGTTGTGGAAACGGTCGAAATTCTGCCGGTGGAGGCGGAAGCCGCGGCAGTGGAAATCCCGCTGGATGTGGAGCCTGAGGCTGTGGAAATGACCGTGGAAACTCCCATGGAAACGCCGGAGGCGCCGGAGAAAGCCGATGCGCCAGCCGTGGAGGCCGATGTGGAGCCGGTGAAGGCGCCGGAAGCCGCGGAGAAATCCGAAGAGCCGAAAGATCTGGAGGTTGAGGTCAAGACTGGCGATGAGTCCAAGCCGGAAACCGAGGAGACCGTGGAGGTCCAGGAGGGCATGGCGGAACGGCCAGTGTTTGAGAACGTCCGCGAAGTCCCCGTGAAGGTGGGCGAAGCCCCTGCGGCGGAAGAACCTGCCGAGCCAGTGGAAGTCCAGGTACGAGACCAGCTGACGCAAGCCCTTGCAAATGGCGAGACCAAAGTGGAAATCCAGCTGACGCCGGAAAATTTGGGCAAAATCCGGGTGGAAATGACCCTCAGCGAGGACGGCGGCCTGGTGGTGCAGCTCCATGCGGAGAACAGCCGGACGCAGAGCTTGCTGTCGAAAAACTTGTCCGGTCTGGAGGCCCTGCTGGCCCGGAATTCGGAACAGGATGTACATGTGGAAGTCCCCCGGCAGGAGGAGAGCCAAAAACAGCAGAACCTGTTCGACCAGGAAGAGCAGCGGCGGCAAAGACAACAGCAGCAGCGGCAGGAACAGCCGCATAACAGCGAGGATTTCCTCCAGCAGCTGCGGTTGGGCCTGATCCCTGTGGATGAGGAAGAAATTTGAGTTTTACGAATTTTTAGAAAGGATGTGAAAGAATGGGCACAATGGCTGATGTTTCCGGCATTCTCGGCGGCGTTACGTCTTCGACGGGCAGCGGTAAGAAAATCGCTACCAAAGATGACAATATGACCCTGAATATGACCGATTTTCTCACCTTGATGGTGACGGAGCTGACCAACCAGGGCATTGACAATACTATGGATACCTCCGAGATGCTGAACCAGATGGTACAGATGCAGATGGTACAGGCAATGGTGAATATGACGGACGCCTCTGTCATGACCTATGCCGCCTCCCTGGTGGGGAAGGAAGTAACCGTTTCCCAAGGCCTGGACAGCAACAACAAGGTGATCGAATACACTGGTAAAGTTATCGGTACAGGCCAGTACAACGGCGAACAGGTGATATTCCTGGACGATGACAAGTATTACAAGATGAGCGAAATCCTGGCCGTGGGCCGCCTGCCGGAGAAGAAACCAGGTGACGAGGATGGGTCTGACAAGGTGGAGGACACGGATAAGACCGAGGGAACCGATAAGCCCACAGAACCGGAGACCAAACCGGAGGAGACTACAACCTGAGGTGACCTGCGATGATGGACCGTATCACAAGCCAAATACCGATTACAGCGCAGTCCGGGCCTGAGGTGCGGCGGGAGACGGGGGGCGGCTTTGGAGCAATGCTCCAGCAAGAGCTGTCGAAACCTGTCGAATTCTCCAAACACGCCAAAACACGTGCGGAGGAGCGGGGAATCGAGATTACCCCTAGCCTGATAGACCAGCTCAAGGGGAGCATGGTGCGGGCACAGGCCAAGGGCGCGACGAACATCTTGGCCATGGATACCGAAAAAGCCTTCATCATCAACGTGCCCCACGGAAGGGTCATCACCGCAATTACCCAGGACGAAATGAAGGACAGCGTTTTTACCAACATTGACGGCGCCGTGTTCCTGTAACCCCTTACAGATGGCAGGACCGGTTTTCGGAGGCCATTGGGCCTGCCCGATTGGCAGGCCCAGGCGGCGCCTAAACTCGAAAGGAGATCTTTTTCGCTTATGACTGGAGCAATGTACGCTTCCATTGCGGGCCTCAAGACCCACATGCAGAAGCTGAATGTGATTGGCAACAACGTAGCAAACCTCAATACCAACGGCTATAAAACCAAGCGGACCGTGTTCCAGGACGCCGTGTATACCCAGTACAGCAGCGGCGCGAACGGCACCAACACCATGGCAGGTATCAACCCCTCCCAGATTGGTTACGGCGTGCGCATCAGCACCATCGATATCAGCATGACCACCGGCAGCTACAACCCCGGCAATCCCACTGACTGTATGCTGGACGGCGACGGCTTCTTCCTGGTGGGCCAGAAGGATGTTGCGAACACCATTGACCCAACCAACCCCAACAGCTTCAAGAGCTTGACGCTGACCCGCGTGGGTAACTTCGAGTTCAAGGAAGACGGCTACTTCGCCAACCAGAAAGGCGATGCAGTTTATGGTTTTATGGTTGTGGGTACTGATATTGACGGTAATCCGATAGTCAGCGACCAACTGGTGCCCTTACGCCTCACGCAGTATGAGATGGTAGAGGTACAGACAGGAACGGATGCTGATAATAAACCTATAACAGAACTTCAATATACCCTTCGTCGGCCTGTAGCCGCTGTCGGAACTGCGGTGGAAGGTGCTGGTCCAAACCCAAATACTGGAGCCAACAGTGACGGTGTATATACAAACATGGATCTCACAGCCGAAACGGAAGGCATGACAATTCAGACATCGTTAAGGGATTATGGCGATTATATTGAAGCAGCGGGCGGTGAGGAGAATGCGAACCGCGAATTTGGCATTGCCAAGCTAGAAAGCATTTCTGTTAGTGCAAACGGTGCGATTACTGGTATCGTCAGTGCTACAAAAGAACAGATTACCATTGGTTATATTGCTGTTGGCAATCCCACGAACCCCAATGGCCTTACCCATGCAGGCGGTCACTATTACACCTGCGGCGACGGCGCGGGCGATTTGGAAATCGCAACCATCGGCGGCATCGGTGGAGAATTGTCCCGCGTGGGCGGCGGCAACATTGAGTACGTCAACGGCAGCCAGGTCGAGCTGCCAGATGACGCCGAGTCCCTGGCGGAGGTGTTGAGCTCGAAAGCAGCCGTGGGCGGCACGGGTAAGACGACGCTGCTGTCCGGCTTCCTGGAAGGCTCCAACGCCGACCTCGCAACAGAAATCTCCGAACTGATCACCACCCAGCGCGGCTATCAGGCCAACACCCGGATTGTTACCGTGACCGACTCCATGCTGGAGGAACTGGTCAACATGAAGCGTTAAGCAGGCTAAAAAGTTAAGGACCGATGCACCTGCCGGGGCCAAAGGGAAAAGGCCCCGGCAGGCAGAGGGGAAAGGCGGTTTTCGTATGATCGTTTTAACGAAGAGAAATCATGAAAAATTCCTGGTAAACCACCTGCAAATTGAACACATCGAATGCATTCCAGAAGTCAAAATTACCATGATGAATCACGACTATTACCTCGTGCGGGAAACGGTGGAGGATATCATCGAAAAAATTGCCGTCTACAATGCGAAGGTCCAGGACGTGCATCGGGAGATCGCCGTAACGGACAAGCGTTGATCATATAGAGAGACTTGCGGGCCGCGTTCTAACGCCCGTGAACGGAGGAGTGAAGCTGTTTCATGAATATAAACTATATCATCGGCGTGGTCGGCGCAATTGTCGTGTTCCTGTTCGGCTGTATCGCCAGCGTTACCATCCAACCAACATTTTCCATCTCGTTCAACCCCGGAAACCTGATCAACTTCTTTGACCCAGCCTCGATCTTGATTACGATCGGCTGTACGATTTTCATCGTCGTGGCCAGCTTCCCCGGGTCGATGCTGAAAAATATGCCAAAGCATGTGAAGATCATCCTGAATAACAAGCTGTTCGACCCCACCAGCTACATCGATCAGCTGGTTGAACTGGCGCAGATCGCCCGGAAAAACGGCCTGCTGTCCATGGAAGAAAAAGCGAATGAGCAGACGGATCCCTTCTTCAAACAGGCAATCATGCTGATCGTGGACGCCAACGACCAGGATAAGGTGCGGGGCATCCTGGAAAACGACATCGAGTGCATGAGCGCCCGGCACGACGCCGTGGCGGCAATGTACGATAAGGCATCCAGCGTGGCTCCGGCTTTCGGCATGGTGGGTACTCTGGTGGGCTTGATCAACATGCTGAAATCCATGAACCTGGAAGACGGCGCGGGCGACCTGGGTTCCAGCATGGGTACCGCCCTGGTTACTACGCTGTACGGCTGTATTCTGGCGCACATGATTTTCGGACCAATCGCGCAGCTGCTGCGGAACCGGGACTCGGAGGAGATCCTGTGTAAGCAGATCATCGTCGAGGGCGTTATGGCCATCCAGGCGGGCGAGAACCCGAAGTCCCTGCGGGAACGGCTGCTCACCTATATGGCGCAGAAACAGCGCGAGATGGGCGGCGAAGAGAAGGCGGCGGCTTAACAGAGAGGAGCGTAACCAGCATGGCGTTAAAGAAAAAAGGCGGCGGTGGCGGCGGCGCAAACTGGATGGACACCTACGGCGATATGGTAACGCTGCTGCTTTGCTTCTTCGTGCTGCTCTACTCCATGTCGACGATCAGCACCGAGAACTGGAAAGCCATCGTTCAGAGCTTCAACCCCACCGCGGTGGAAACGCCGACGGCTACCACTGGCGCAGGCGGCCCAGATGCGGATCATGAAGACATGGGCGGCGAGATGCCCCAGGAAAAGGTGGACATGACGCAGGAAGAAGTGGACCAGGATATCGAGTCGCTCTTCCAGGCCCTGCAGGCGTATGTGGAATCCCAGGTGTCTCAGAGCATCATCAATGTGGAGAAGAGCGGCGGCAAAGTTTACATACGTTTCAACAACGCGGTATTCTTTGGTGGCAACAGCGCCATCTTGAAGCAGGACAGCTACGCAATCCTGGATGATGTGGGCGCAATGCTCAACAGCGTATCCGCGTCCGTTGACGAGGTGCGGGTCCAGGGCCATACCGCCAAGGTGCGGGATACCGGCAATACCGTCGATAACGACCGGACCCTTGCCAGCCTGCGCGCCACTAACGTGGTCATCTACCTTCAGCAGCACGGCGTCCTGGACGGCGGACGGCTGATCAGTGAGGGCATCGGCGAGTGGCAGCCCCTGGTGCCGAACGACACCGCGGAGCATATGGCCCAGAACCGGCGCGTAGAAATGATTGTCAGCGGCCGGGACATTGAGGCGGAAATGGAAGAAGCAGGCATGACCCAGGACTTCACCGAAGAATATTATACGACGACCCAGTAACCGGGCCGAAAAAACCAGCATCAGCAGGAACAGGGGGACCTTATGGCAGATGTATTATCACAAGCTCAAATCGATGCTTTGCTGAATTCGGTCCGCAGCGGCGATAAGGATTTGGATAAGAGCGATCAGGAGCCGGAAAAGAAGTACCAAAAATACGACTTTTCCAGCCCCCGGAAGTTCAACCGAGACCGGATCAAGATGCTCAACGGCATTTTCGACAATTATTCCCGCGTGGTTGGCTCCCGTCTGAACGCCCGCCTCCGAACCAATTGCGAAGTCACTGTGGAAAGTGTGGAAGAGCAGCGGTATTATGAGTTTTCCAACGCACTGTCAGAGGGCGATGTACTGGCCTTGGCAGATGCGCAGATAAAAGATAAAATGGCAGAAGAACCCATCATGTTTTACATCGGCACCAGCACAGCGCTGAGTATGATGGACCGTATGATGGGCGGCGAGGGCGAAGAAGAACCGGACCTCCCCTCCGATTACACCTACACAGCTGTGGAGCTGCGGCTTTATGAGGACCTGGCAAGAGACATCGTCGCGATGATGGACCCCAGCTGGGAGAATTACCTGCCGATCAGCTTTCAATACAACCGCACGGACATCAATCCCACCCTCAGCCAGATCCTGGGTGTGGATGAGACCGTAATCATCGTGGATCTGAAAATACAGTTCAACAATCTGGCAGGACGGATGAGCATCTGCTTGCCAGGCGAGGTGCTGATGCAGATCTTCGCGGAGATCAGCCGGGAGAACCCGGCCCGCCGGATTTCGTCGGAAGACAACTCGGAGGAGATTTTCGAGAATTTGCGGGAATCCAGCTTGGAAATCGTGGCGGCGCTGGGCAGTACACAGCTATCCCTCAGCGACATCTTCCACCTGAACGTGGGCGATGTGATCGATATGGGCTATACCAAGGAAGCCCCGGTTTATTTGGATATTGGCGGCTACCATTGGTTTACGGGCCGGATGGGGACGCACAAGAAAAATATGGCTGTTAAAATAGATGAGGTCTGTTATCAGCTGGAGCAAAGGAGCGAATAAGACGGAATGGAGAAAGAATTGTTTAGCCCGATGGAGTTGGACGCCCTCGGGGAAATGATGAATATCAGCCTGGGCTCCTCTGCCACCGCGGTGTCAAATCTGTTGGACCACCGGGTTGATATCACAACGCCTACGGTAACGGTCGTGCCGGTGCAGGATTTTACCATCGGCCCCCTGGAACCCGCCATGGGCGTGGAGATCAAGTATGTGGAAGGCCTGGACGGCAGCAACATCATGCTGCTGAAGCGGAGCGACATCCGCGCCATTGTAGACATCCTGATGGGGATGGAAACACCGGACGAGGAATTTGAACTCAATGAGCTGACCATCAGCGCCGTGTGCGAGGTCATGAACCAGATGATGGGTTCTGCGGCAACGGCAATGAGCGATTTCCTGGGCTTTCAGGTGGATATTTCCACCCCTCAGCCTTTTGAGCTGGAGGGCCTGGAGGAGTTCAAGCTGAACCACCTGCCGTCCAGCATGGGCACGGTGGTTGTGGTAGGGTTTTCACTGAAGATCGAGGGCGCGGTAGAGAGCGAATTCATGAACGTCATGAGTATTGGTCTGGCGAAAGAGCTGCTGAAACAGCTCGGCCTTGGGGACGATGAGGAAGCCGCTGCACCTCCGCCTCCGCCTCCTGCACCGCCCCCCGCGCCTGCGCCTGATCCGGAACCCTCCGGAGGCAGCAGCCGGATGATGAGCCAAGATGAAATTGAACGGATGCTGGCAGGCGGAGGCGATTCTGCTCCGGCTCCGGCACCCGCTCCGGAACCCGCTGGAGGTGGCAGCCGGATGATGAGCCAAGATGAAATTGAACGGATGCTGGCGGGCGGAGGCGATTCTGCCCCGGCTCCAGCGCCTGCTCCTGCCCCACAGCCTCAGGCGGCACCGCAGCCAATTCCTCAGCCTGTCCCCCAGCCCGCTGGGACCCAGCCGCCAGCAGCCCCGCCGTATGCGGCGCCCGGAGCGGAGGGAATGGCTTATCCTGGTTATCCCTATCCGCCCTACCCGTATCCGCCCTATCCCTATCCGCCCCAGGCCGCGCCTGCTGCAACGGTGGCGCCGGAACCGAAGGTGATCGCTACCAAGCCGGTGACGATGGAGGAGATGGAAAGTATTGAGGGCCTTGGAAAGGAACAGGCACAAAACCTGGACCTTATCATGGAAGTCACTCTGCAGGTGACGGTGGAAATCGGCCGGACCGAGCGGAAAGTGCAGGATATCTTGGAGTTTTCCAAGGGCTCCTTGGTGGTGCTGGATAAGCTGGCCGGCGACCAGGTGGATCTGTTTGTTAACGGCAAATGCGTCGCTCGTGGCGACGTGGTGGTGATCGACGACAACTTCGGCCTGCGGATCACGGAAATCGTGCAGAAGCCCAGCCTTGTAATTCCCACAAAGAAAAAATAAGCAGCAGTTTTGAGAGGATAGGACCCTCGCCGACTGCAAATTATAAGATTGAAAAGGATGGATAAGACTTATGGCTAAGAAGATTTTGCTGGTGGACGACGCCGCCTTTATGCGGAAGATGATCAAGGACACCTTGAGCAAGAACGGCTATACCGAGCTGTTTGAAGCCGTGGACGGCGCGGATGCAGTGGAGAAGTTCAGCGAAATTGGACCGGATCTGGTGATCATGGATATCACTATGCCGAATATGGACGGCTTGGAGGCCCTGAAAGCCATCCGCGCCAAGGACGGCAACGCAAATGTGGTGATGTGCTCCGCTATGGGCCAGGAGAGCATGGTTATGGACGCAGTGCGTTCCGGCGCGAAGGACTTTATCGTCAAGCCCTTTAAGCCTGACCGTGTGCTGAAAACCGTGAACAACATCCTGGGGAATCCGTAAATGAATTCCAGCGCGTTGTCCCTCCTGTGGATGTTTGCCATCATCATTCTGGTCCTGGTCTTGGCGTATGCGTCCACCCGCCTCCTGGCAAACCGGGGGGGCGTGATGCAGCCTGGGAGGCATATCCAGATTCTGGAACAGCAGCTCTTGGGCCGGGACCAGAAGCTGGCGCTGGCACAGGTGGGAGGACGCTGGTTTCTCCTGGGTGCGACGCCCTCCGGGATATCCCTGGTGGCGGAATTTACAGCGGAGGAAGCCGCCTCCTGGCAGACAGAAATCCAGGAGGAAAAACCGAGTTTCTGGGAGGCATTTTCCCAGATAATGCAGGAGAAAGGGCGGAGGTGAAAAGGAGTGCCGGAAGTACCGGAAGGGCTGATAAATATTAACGGCGACAGTGTGCAGGTGCTGGAAATCATCTTTATGATGGCGTTTTTCACCATCTTGCCGTCGCTTGTGGTGCTGATGACCTCCTTTACCAGGTATATCATCTGTTTTTCCTTTTTGCGCACGGCCATGGGTACCCAGCAGACGCCGCCCAACATTATTTTGGTGGGCCTCGCACTGTTCTTGACATTTTTTACTATGTCTCCCACCTTGTCGCGTATCCAGACGGAGGCTTACGAGCCATATGTGGCGGAGGAGATCAGCCAAGAGGAATTTTTCCGCCGTGCGGTAGTCCCTCTCGAAGAATTCATGGTCCGGAACACCAGGGATAGTACGCTCTCCATGTTCTGCGATATGGCGGGGGTGGATCTGCCGGAGCCGGTGAATACCGATACGGCTGTGGGCGAGGTGCCGCTGCGGGTGATTGTGCCGGCATTTGCGGTAAGTGAGCTGCAAAGGGCTTTTACCATTGGCCTGCTGCTGTATATCCCTTTTATGCTGATCGATATCGTGGTCTCCTGTACGCTGATGTCCATGGGTATGATTATGCTGCCGCCTTCTATGATTTCCGCCCCCTTCAAGCTGCTGTTGTTTGTGAGCCTCAACGGCTGGGAGCTTTTGTTCTCCACGTTGGTCCAAGGGTTCCAGTAGCAGGAGGGTGAATGATGAATATTAGTATGATTGCCGACGTCCTGCGGGACGCGGTGGCGGTTGTTATCAAGCTGGGCGGGCCGATGCTGATTTTGAGTATGGTCGCTGGCGTCGTTATCGCTATTTTCCAGGCGGTGACGCAGATCCACGAGCAGACCATCGGCTTTATCCTGAAGGTGAGCATTATCGTGACAGTGCTGCTGGTCAGCGGCGGCTGGATGCTGACAACCTTGCAGAATTATGCGCGGGAGCTTTTTGAACTGATGAAAACCATATAGCGGAGGCGTCTTATGGTTGATTTCGGGCAGCTGACGCTGTTCCTCTATATTACAGCCCGTATGACTGGATTTGTCCAGTTCAGCCCCCTTTTGGGGCGGCAGGGAATCCCTGCCACATTCCGGGGCGGGTTTATCTTGATTCTGTCCGTTTTCTCGTTTTTCCTGACGGACTTGACGGAGCTGGCGCCGCCGGCGACCCTGCTGGGCTTCGCGGTGGGCGTGATGCTGGAAATGTGCCTGGGCTTCTTGCTGGGGATGGTGACAAACTTCTTCTTCTTTATCCCCCAGATGGCTGGACAGATCATGGATACGCAGATGGGCATGACCATGAACCAGATCTATGACACGGGTTCCAGAGCCAATATGTCCCAGTCCAGTATGCTGATCAACATTCTGATGACGTTGCTGTTTTTCGCAGCCAACGGACACCACACGCTGCTGCGGATGATGGTTACGTCAGGGAATGTGGTGGCCTACGGCGGCGTGTCCATCGGGACGGACATTGTTAATGTTATGCTGGAGCTTTTTATGGACTGCGTTGTCCTGGGCGTCAAGCTGTGTATGCCGATTTTGGCGGCGGAGCTGCTTGGACAGCTGGGGATGGGTATTCTGATGAAGGTAATCCCCCAGATTAACGTGTTTTCCATCAACATCGAATTGAAGGTCATCATTGGCCTGGGTTTGCTGCTGGTGCTGATTGCGCCCTTCAGTGAAGTATTACTGAAAGCAGAACGGACGATGTTGAATACAATGAGTATGATTTTGTCTATGACCGGCTAAAGGGGGGATGAGCGTTGGCCGATAGCTCGAAGACCGAAAAACCAACCCCAAAAAAGCGAAGTGACGAACGGAAAAAAGGCCATGTTTTTATGAGCCAGGATGCTGTGGCGGTTACAACGCTGATCGGCTCCCTGATGCTGTTTATGGCGCTGTCTGGGAGTATGGCGGAAGAGCTGGCTAAGTTTATGCGCTTTTGCTTGGAGTTTGCCAAGGACGCGGATCGGCTGGTAGACGGCGGCCTGCGGGAGATCATACACCAGGGATTGATGGTGGTGGTGCGCACGGCAATGCCGATTGCGCTGGTGACAGTGGTCTGCGCGGTTGTGGCAACTTTCGCGCAGACGAAGATGCTGGTGACGTTTGAGCTGATTAAGCCGAAGTTCAGCAAAATCAACCCGCTGTCTGGCTTCAAGCGGCTTTTTTCCCTGAAAAGTATCATTACAACGTTAAAAAATCTCCTGAAGATTATCATCCTGATGGTGATTGTGTACGTTACACTAACTGGGATGCTTCATGAGAGTTCCAAATATTTGTATGCCGACCTCCGGGTTGCCGGAGCGCACATTTTTGACAACGGCGTGACGATGGTCACGCGGATTATCATCGCATTTGTCGCCTTGGCGGCGATGGATTTCTTCTACGAGCGCTGGGATTATGAGCGAAACCTGCGCATGAGCAAGCAGGAAATTAAGGAAGAATATAAGCAGACGGAAGGCGACCCCCAGATTAAAGGCAAGATCAAAGAGATGCAGCGCAAGCGGGCCATGAGCCGCATGATGCAGCAGGTGCCCCAGTCGGACGTCGTTATCCGGAACCCGACCCACTACGCTGTGGCGCTGCGGTATAAACCCGGCCAGGACCCCGCCCCGATTGTGATGGCGAAAGGCCAGGACGAGTTGGCGCTGCGCATCGTGCGTGTGGCGGAAGAGAACCACATTGCTGTGATCGAAAACGTGCAGCTGGCCCGTGCACTTTATGCGCAGGCCGAGCTGGACCAGGAAATTCCGCCGGAATTTTATGACCCAGTGGCGAAGGTGCTCGTTTACATCTTCCGCCTGAACCAAAACAACCAATTGACGAAATGAGAACATGAATAGAACCCTTTTGAACCTGCGCAGTGGGAGGTGACGGCGCGTGAAGCGGATTCTAAACAATGCAATTTCTTTGGGCGTCGTGATCATCGTCCTGTTCCTGATTATCCCGCTGCCTACTTTTCTGTTGGACTTTTTGCTGATCATCAACATCGGCCTTTCCATCATGATCTTGATGATCACTATGAATATAGCGGAGGCACTGGAATTTTCCATCTTCCCATCCTTATTGCTGATAACCACCTTGTTCCGGCTGGGTCTGAACGTCTCCAGTACCCGCATGATCCTCAAGGACGGCTATGCCGGCGAGGTTATCCAGAACTTCGGTAATCTGATTACCGGCGGCAATATCGTGGTCGGCGTAGTTATCTTCCTGATCATCGTATTGGTGCAGTTTATTGTCATTACCAAAGGCGCGGAGCGCGTGGCTGAAGTTGCGGCCCGCTTTACCTTGGACGCTATGCCTGGTAAGCAAATGGCCATCGACGCGGACCTGTCCTCCGGCTTGATCGACGAGCAGGAGGCCAAGGGCAGACGGCATAAGATTCAAAAAGAAGCCGACTTTTACGGCGCAATGGACGGCGCTACCAAGATCGTCAAGGGCGACGCCACGATGTCCCTGGTGATGACCTTGATCAACATCATCGGCGGCGTGATTATCGGCGTCGTTTTCGAGCATGGCCAGATCATGGACGTTTTGCAGAGCCGCTGCATTGTTACCATCGGTGACGGCTTGGTGTCCCAGCTGCCTGCACTGATGATTTCCACGGCTACCGGCATGATCGTTACACGGTCGGTGTCCGAGGGCAGCTTGAACAAGGATGTCATCAAACAGTTTAAAGCACAGCCCCGCGCTATGATTACCACGGGCGTGATTCTGCTGTTCCTGGGCGCCGTTCCGAATACGCCCCATGTGGCCCTGGTTCTGGGCGGAGGCGCCTTGATCCTCGGCGGTGTCTTTGTGAGCCGCCGGCTGGAACAGGAGCGGCTTGCAGAAGAGGCTGCGGCGGCGATTGCCGAAGGTGGCGGAGAAGCGGCGACAGAGGAGTCCGCACCCAGCGAAACAGATTATTACAAGGACATCAACAATGTCTATTCCCTTCTTTCTGTGGAGCCGATTGAAATGGAATTCGGCTACAGCCTGATCCCTATGGTGGACGAAACGCACGGCGGCAAGCTGATCAGCCGAATCGTGATCTTCCGGCGGCAGTATGCCCAAGATATGGGTTTTGTGTTCCCCTCTATCCGGCTGCACGACGCGTCTTCCTTGGGAACAAACCAGTACGTAATCCGTATCCGGGGCGAGGAAGTGGCTCGGGGCGAAATCCTAGTGGATTACTACCTTGCGCTGGAACCTGCAAACCCGTTGGGCGAGATTGACGGAATTGAAACGATTGAACCTGCCTACGGTATCCCTTCCCGGTGGATTTTGCCGGAAAATAAGGAAATGGCCGAAATTTACGGCTATAATGTCATCGATCCCCTCTCCGTTATGTTGACGCACTTGGCGGAGACGGTGCGGAAATATGCATACGAGCTGCTGGGTCGTGCGGAAACCATGCAGCTTGTGGAAAACCTGAAACGCACCTCGCCGGAGCTGGTGGCGGAGGCTATCCCCAATATCGTGACTTATGCAACCTTGGAGAAAGTGCTGCGGAACCTTCTGCGGGAGGGGGTGCCGATCAAGGACTTGGGAACAATCCTGGAGACCATGGTGGACGCTGCTACACAGGGCCGGGATATCGACGCGACAACCGAAATGGTCCGTGGGGCTTTGGCTCGGACAATTACCCGCCGGTTCTGCGAAGATGGGCAGCTGCGTGTGGTTACACTGGATGCCGAGGTGGAGAAGAAGATCATCGGTTCCCTTACCCGGAACGACCAGGGCGTTTACCTTGCCATGGGACCAGACCTCATGCAGTCGATCGTATCGCAGCTGGCAGGCCAGATCAAGAAATTCAACGACCTCTCCCAAACGCCGATTATCCTGGTCAGCCAAGTGATCCGCGGCTATTTCAGCAAAATGATCACACAATTTTACCCCAATGTCTTTGTGCTGTCCTTTAATGAAATTACCAGTACGGTCCAAATCCAGGCCTTGGGCAATATTACAATGGAACCTGCCCCAGCGGACCGAAGGGCGGTGAACACATGAGCGGCGCGAACGGCTCCGCCCTGCGGGCTTACACAGAGCTGGAAATCGAGGCGATGGATACCCAGGAACTGCTGAACCTGTATAAAGAGACAGGAGATGAGGCACTCAAATGGCCTTTGGTTTTACGGTATGAAGGACTGATTAAAAACGCTGCCATGCAGATCCGCGGTGTATACAGCAGCTTTGCACAAATTGACGATATTATCAACGAGGGGATCATTACCCTTTTAGGGGCCATCGACAAGTTCGACCCCAGCAAGGGCGTGAAATTTGAAACCTACGTTTCCAAGCGTATCCGAGGCATGGTGATTGACTTGGCCCGCAAGCAGGATTGGATGCCCCGCAACGTCCGGCAGCGTGCGAAGGAAATCGACTTGGCCGTGGCAAAACTCTCCACAGCATTGGGACGTTACCCGACTGACGCGGAAATTGCGGAGTGTTTGGGCGTCAGCCAGGAGCGGTACCAGAAGGATACGGCCAATATTGCGCTGAGCAATGTGCTGTCCTTGGATTTGCTGATGGATACCCGGGAAACAGAGGGGTATCCGATGGAAGTCGCTTCCACCGACCCCTGCAGCCAGCCGGAGGCGGTCCTACAGGAACGGGAAATGCAGCGGGCGTTGGCCGAAGGCATTTCCCAGCTGCGGGAAAATGAGCAGATCGTCCTTTCCCTTTATTATGAAAAAAACCTGCATTTGAAAGAAATTGCCCAAGTAATGGAATTGAGCGAACCTAGAATTTCCCAAATCCACACCAGGGCGATCCAGAAGCTGCGGGTCTATATGGACGCATATATGAATGGTACAAAAGAGGAAAAACATACCAAAAGGAAGAAAGGATAACATATGTTTAAGGGTTTTTACAATCTAACTTCCGCGATGCTGACCCATCAGCAAAATCTGAATGTGGTTGGCAATAACTTGGTCAATATCTCCACCGCGGGCTTCAAACAGGACCGCTATACCGCCACCACGTTTGACGACGTTATGTACAGCCGGGTGGGCGACCTGTTCAGCAGCGGTCAGGAGATTGGACGGCAGAGCTACATCCGTGCCGCCAGCCAGACTTACACCGATTTTACCCAGGGAGCACCGGAACCTACCGGACTTACACTGGACTTCTGCATCGTGGGTGACGGATTCTTCGCCATTGAGAACGCAGAGGGGGAGATCGGTTATACCCGTATGGGCAACTTTACGCTGGACGACGAAGGGTACCTTTGCCTCCCCGGCTATGGTTACGTTCTCGACCCAAGCAGCGAGCGGATTTATCTGGGTACTGATAAAATCACCGCTGATCGGAACGGCTTGATCTACTACACAGGTACGAACGGCGGGCTCTTAGGGCAGGTCGGCGTCTTCAGCTTTGAGGACAACGGCGCACTGGAATTCAATGACCGGGGCCTTTTCACCGGCGAGGGCGCACAGAACAGCGAGGAGTTCTCCATCTGGCACGCCTATTTGGAACGGTCCAATACGGATATGGTGAAGCAGATGACCGAAATGATCACTTACCAGCGGGCGCTGCAAAGCGCCGCACAGGTGTCGAGGATGTATGACCAGTTAATGAGCCACGCCACTTCTGACGTGGGACGGATCTAAGGAGGGCAGTATGAACCAATCCTTTTTTACCGGCGCGGTTGCCGCGCACCAGGAACTTAGGCGTCTGAACGTCTACGGCAACAACATTGCCAACCTGAATACGTACGGATTCAAGGCGGAGAAGGCCCGTTTCGCCCAGTTGATGTACGATGGCGTGAAGAACGCCGAGGAAGAAATGCTGCCAGTGGGCGTGGGCGCCTGCCTTTGGACCACCGATACCGACTTTACCCAAGGCCCTGTGGCAGAGACAGGGCGGAAGCAGGATTACTTTATTGAGGGCGATGGTTTCTTTGGCCTGGTGGATTTACAGACCAACGAGGTGAGCTTGACCCGCAACGGCGCATTTACCGTCGCTGAGCTGATGCGGCCTACCGGCGAGGTGGACGAGAATGGCCAGGCAGTGGAGGAGCGTATCCTGTACCTGTCTGACGGCGATGGACGGTTCGTCCTCAGCAATACGGGCGGTATGATCGAGGTGGACGACTTCGACGCGGCATATCCTATCGGTATTTTTGATTACATTAATTACAACGGTATGACGCAGCTGAACGACACCCGTTTTACGCCGGTAGACAAAAACGGCGGGTTACGGATGGGCAGCGGCGTCCTGCGGCAGGGAATGCTGGAAATGTCCAACGCTGATTTTTCCGAGGAGATCACCAAGGTGATCGAAACCCAGCGGGCCTATGGCATGGCGCTGAAGCTGGTGCAGACGTCGGATGAGATCGAAACGACCATCAACAGCCTGCGCGGCTGAGAAGGGGGATAAGATGGAGATTAAAAATTACGACCAGCTGAGTTCTTTGGAGTTGGATACCCTGAAAGAAATCGGGAGTATTGGCACGGGGAATGCAGCAAATTCTTTGTCGTCCTTAATCGGCAAGACGGTACGCATTAAGCAGCCGGAAGTGCGGATCATGGGCTACAATGAGGCCATTAACTGGATCGGCGGCCCGGAAGAAATCACCGCCGGCGTATTGGTGCGGATGAGCGGGCAGATTACAGGTATTATGCTCTCCGTGCAGCAGCTGGATTTCGTCAACCTGGTCCTGGAGAGTATGCTGGGCCACGGCGTGGAGGACTACCTTGGGCTGCATGAAATGGAGAGTTCCGCTTTGGTCGAGGTGGGAAACATTATGATTTCCACCTTCATCAATGCGCTGAGCAGCCTGGCGGACATCAATATTGAATTGACGGTACCTGCTTTTACGGTGGATATGCAGGGCGCGATCATGACGGTACCTATGGCGGAATATGGCGGGCAGTCGGATTACATTATGACCATCGGCGGCAATTTTATTTGTGGAGGAAAGGAGATCCCCTGCAGGCTGCTGTTGTCACCAAATATCAAATCGTTGAATTTCTTATTAGGGAAGCTGGGCGTTAGCGGTGGAGAGTAAGATTACAATTGGTATTGCAGATATGAAAATGGCAAGGGGCAGTGGGATGCTGATTACTTACGCCCTTGGGTCCTGTATTGGAATTTGCCTATACGACAAACAGATCAAGCTGGGGGCGTTAGTCCATATCATGCTTCCGATAAACGGCGAGCCGGGCCGGAAAAATACGATGAAGTATGCAAACACCGGCATTCGCGAAACGCTGCACCAGATGATGTCACAGGGCGCATCAAAATCCCGGATCACCGCGAAGATCGCGGGCGGAGCGAAGATGTTTGAAACGGGCGGCGGCGCCTTGGGCAACATCGGACAGCGCAACATCGACAGTGTGCGGATGACGCTGAAGGCCGAGGGAATCCCGCTGCTGAAAGAGGATGTGGGCGGCTCTACGGCCCGTACGCTGCTGTTTGACGTGGGTACCGGCCTTGGCTGCGTCCGCAGCTACGGGAAGCCGGAGCTGATTATTTGAACCCGCGCCCGTGAGCACGGGAATGCACTTACATAGGATTGTATTTTGACCGTTGGAAGGAGTGTTCGGAATATGGCGAAAGAGGAAAAGCAGGGCATTCTGCTGGAATCTGGCACGAACGAAATCGAGGTAATGGAGTTTACCATCAACGACAGCCTGTATGGCATCAACGTGGCAAAGGTCAAGGAGATTATCGTTTCCGCGCCGGTAAAGCCTATGCCCCATGCACACCCCGCGGTGGAAGGGATCTTTAAACCCCGGGACCTTGTTATCACCGTGGTGGACCTGCCCCGGTACCTGCTGGGAAGCTCCGGCGAGAAGGGGCCAAAGGATCTGTTTATCGTCACCAATTTCAATAAGATGAACATCGCCTTCCGGGTACATACCGTGGTAGGCATCAGCCGCATTTCCTGGAAGAGCATCCAGAAGCCGGACAAGACCGTCTCCAGCGGCAACGACGGGATCGCTACCGGTATCGCCCAATGCGGCGATAATCTGGTAACAATCCTGGACTTCGAGAAGATCGTAGCAGAGATTGCGCCGGAGACGACCATCCAGCTGTCCGAGATCGACCAGCTGGGCCAGCGGGAACGCAGCGACGCCACCATCCTTGTGGCGGAGGATTCCGCGCTGCTGGGTAAAATGATCGAGGAAGCCCTGCATAAGTCTGGTTATGAAAAAACCAAAATATTCCCCGACGGCCAGGAGCTGTGGAACTACCTCAGCGACCTGCGGGGAGCAGAAGACCTGGATGAGAAAGTGTCGTTGATCATCACCGATATTGAAATGCCCCAGATGGACGGCCATCGGCTGACGAAGTTGGTGAAAGATGACAAGGAATTCAAGCATATCCCACTGATTATCTTCTCCTCCCTGATTACAGAGGAAATGCGGCGCAAAGGCAAAGAACTGGGCGCCGATGACCAAATGAGCAAACCGGAGATCGGCCATCTGGTGCAGGTAATTGACCATCTGCTGGATTTGAAACGCAGATAACGGCAGGAGGCACACCATGAGCAGCAAATATATCGTAAGACAGCCCATCAAGGATGTACAGGGGAAAATCCTGGGGCATGAGATTTTGTATTATGGGGAAAACCAGGCGTTCAGCAATGATTCGGCTCCAGGCGCGGCGTCGGAGTTCGCTTCGGCGGATACGATCTACAGCTTTCTGACCCAGAACAGCTCCAAGGCGCTAAAGGGTTCGCTGAACTTTATGACGTTTACCTCCATGCTTCTGATGAAAAAAACGCCGCGTCTGTTTGACAAGTCGGAACTGGTCATCCAGATTGACGACAATATCATTATCCATCCCCTTTCTATGCACTTCGTCAACCAGTATGCGAAAGAGGGGTACCGCGTTGCAGTGAACGAATTCCAGTTTGCACCTCGGTACTTGGCGCTGCTGGATACGATTGATTACATCAAAATCAACACCAAAACCACCAGCGAGGCGGCGATGCGCAACATCGTGGAAGTTGCCCACAGTATGAACAAGAAGTGCATCGTGACCAATATCGAAACCGCCGAGGAGCACCGAAGAGCCGTCCAGGTGGGCGTGGAAGCGCTGGAAGGCCCGTATGTGGCCGAGACGCTGCAAACGGAGGTCCACAGCAGCGCCTACCTCCAGAGCAACTTCTTCCGCCTGATGGTGGCGGTGACCCGGGATGAGCCGGATGTGGAAGAGATCGAGCGGCTGATTTCTCTGGACGCCAGCCTGAGTTTCGGGCTACTGAAAATGGCCAACTCCGTATACTTCGCCCTGCGGCACCGGGCCACAACGATCCATCAGGCGATTATGACGCTGGGCCTGGGGCAGCTGAAGCAGTGGATTTACCTGCTGAGCGCCAGCAACACCGGCGAGCAGACCGACCCAGGCACGGAGGAATTCCTGAAGCTGTCCTTCATGCGGGCGAACTTCAGCAGCGAACTGATGAAGTATGCACAGGATATGCCGATCTCCCGGTCGGAGGCATACCTGATGGGCATGTTCTCCACGCTGCACTACCTGATTGATGCGCCGTTAGAGGAAATCCTGAGCGAAGTGCCCGTAGCGGATGAGATCAAGGACGCCCTGCTGACCCACTCGGGCCGCTGCGGCAAGCTGTATGACCTAGTGCTGAGCTATGAATCCGCCAACTGGGACGCCATCAGCGCCTTTGCGGAGGAACTAGGTATCCCAAACCAGATTTTGACAAATGTATATTTCATCTGTGTGGAAAATGTGAATACGCTTTGGGAACAGCTTACAAACGCTTATCCCGACCAGCTGCCGCCTCTGGAAGAAGGAGAAGAACCAAAAGCAGACAACTGAGTATGCAATCCGGCGGGATGAGAGGCTGTAACAGAAAAAAGTTCGGCACATTCTGTGCCGAACCTTTTCTACCCCCTTCAGCGGGTATGGTGGGGATGGGTCATGACCACTTTGCAGGCTTGGATCAGCTGAGCGGTGACGTCGCTGCTGTATTTGCTTTCGTATACAGTGAGCTTGGGCACTCGTTCGTTCTCAGCCATGACAACGTACTTGGGCGGCAGGTGGTTCAAGGCATAGGCTTTGACGTCGACCTGACATTTGTCACAGCAGCACAGGCCAAACATCCGCATGTACTTTTCCGCTTTCTCCTCTACCAGGATCTGCATGACGTTTGTGTAAGTGGGGAACAGCCAATCCTCCGCCGGCGAAGAGGCCTCTTCCGGAGGTTTCGAATCCTCTGGAAGATTCGGCGCCTCAGGCGGCGCGGGCTCCTCAGGAACGGAGGCTGCTACAGATTCGGCGGTGGGAGCCGGTTCCTCCGCAGCGGGGACGTCCATCAACTTATCCGCCGAAGGTACAGGCTCCGTTGGGGCCTTGACCACGACAACTTCCTCCGGTTCCGGGACGGGCTGCGGCGCCTCCGCAGAGGCAGCTTCCGCTGCCAGTTCTGCACCCAGCTCGCTTTCTAACGCGTCCTTGATCTGGGAGGACACGGCGGCGTCGGCGTTCAGGGAGGAGATCAGCGGGGCGACAGGGGCGGTTTTGGGCGCAGCAGCTTCGGCCTGGGGGACGGGCGCAGCTTCTGGAATGGCGCCCGTCTGCTCGGCAGGCTCCGCCTGGGGAGCGGGTGCGGAACTGCGGCTTTTGCTGAGCAGGTTCATGACGTGCGCGGTTTTGCTGGAATTGGAATCTTTATTGGCCATGGTAAAAACGCTCCTTTACTTGTGCGAAAGCTAGTGATTCAACTATAGCAGATTTTCATTCCTTTTACAAGGGGTCAATACCGCCTTTTCGGCGGGAAGCGGTCTCCGGCGACGATGCTGATGATCTTGCGGAAGTCTTTGGATGAGGTGCAGTCCGGCCGGTAGGTCAGGACGCTCTGCCCATGGGCGGGGGCCATAGCGACGTTGACGCTGCGGCGGATTTTCGTGGCGAAGACATGGCTGTCCAACTGGCGGGCAACCTCCTCGGCCAGATCCAGGATTTCCCGGGAGAGGGTGAGCTGGCGGTTGTATTTATTCAATAGTACGCCCAGGACCTTGAGGTTGGGATTAAAGGATTTGCGGACGGTTTCGATGGTATCCTGAATCTGGGAGACGCCCACCAGGCTGAGCACCTCTGCCTCCATTGGAACGATGAGCCCGGTGGAGGCGACATAGGCGTTGATGGTGAGAATGTTCAGCGCGGGGGGCGTGTCGATGATGATGAAGTCATAGTTCGACTTCACATAATCCAGCTGCTGGGAGAGCATGAACTCCCGCCGGGGAGCGGTGAAAGCCACCTCTGCCGTGGAGAGCATGATGTCTGAGGGGATTACGTCGCCGTACTGGGTGGGAACGATGGCTTCCTCGATGGTATGGGCGCCAGTGAGCACATCGTAGATGGTGTAGCTTTCGCCGATGTCCAGGCCGAGGTTGAAGCCAAGGTTGCCCTGTGGGTCCAAATCGATGCCAAGAACCCGCGCTCCTCTTTGGTGAAGACCGCAGACCAGAGCGGAGACGGTCGTGGTTTTCCCCACGCCGCCTTTTTGATTGGTTACTGTGATGATCTGTGTCAAAGGAATTTCCTCCTTACGGTAAAAACTATGAACGGACCTCTTATTTTTATTATACTATATGTCGATAAAAAAACATAGAGGAATAGTAAAAAAATCTTTTTTTTCGACAAGCCTAAATAAGAGGGCGGCGCTGGAAGCCTGCCCCAGTATTTGAAAGGAGTGAACCATTATGGCGTCTGTCAGCAGATTGAGCAGCAGCGCAAGCAGTATCTATGGCAATCGCAATGTGCTCACCGGCCTCGCCAGCGGCCTGGATACCGAGACCATGATTGAAAATGCCATATCGGCTTACAAAACCAAGATTTCAACGCTTGAACAGAAACGGACCAAAACCGAGTGGAAGCAGGAAGCTTACCGGAACATTATCGATAAGATGTCGGTATTCAGCGATAAGTATACATCCTATAATTCTTCCACAAACCTGACGTCTACTACCTTTTTCAACCAGGCAGTCCGGACGATCGCGCAGGGGGAAAACGCTGCGAAGATTGCCGCCTCCGGCCGCACGACCAGTAATGTGTCGATCAACGGCGTAAAGCAGCTTGCTACCGCGGCGAAGTATACCATCAGCGGCAATAAGCTGAACGGAAATTTAAGCAGCTCCGCGGACGGCAAAGAAATCAGCGCCGTGTCGACCGGCTCCTTCAGCCTGGACGGCCCCATGACCCTCAGCACACTCACCGGCAGCATGACGCTGGCCTATGGCGGCTCAAAAGACCGGAGCTATCTGAAAGTCCGCTTTGACGAAACCCAGGTCTTCGAAGACGATCCGCCCGGCACACAGAACGGGAAGACAGCCGCAGAAAAACTGGCCGATGAAATCAATAAGCAGCTGTCGGAGCAGACGATCACCATCGGCGGCACAACCTATACCGGCGAAGACCTGCTGAATAATATCGTGAAGGCCGAAGTAGGCCTCAACGGCGTCATCGGGTTCACAGACCCAAAGAGAAACGGCGTGTTTGTCAGCAGCGCGACCCAGGATGTCCAGGATGTCCTTCTGGGCGGCGAGAAGCCCGGCGAGGACGTCACAAAGCTCAATGGTATCTATAAAAACGGTGTGGATTCCCTGAAAAATGTCCAGGAGGACGCCGTCAATTATCTGAGTGAGAACGCGCCGTTGACAATTACCCTGGACGGCGCAACCAAAACCATCAACCTCCCCACCAAAGACGAACTGCTGGCAAGCTTGGAGGAGATGAACAAGAACTCTGCCATCCCTTATTTTAACGAACTGAAACAGAAAATCAAGGACAACGAGCCGCTGAACTCCGCCGCCAGCCGTGATATACGGGATGCGGCATATGCGAACGCTCTGCAAAAGAAGATCGACAACGCCTTCGGCACAGGAAAGTTAACCGTTTCGGACAATATGGCGGATTCCGCAAACGGAGACAACGGCCTTCAGCTCAAGTTTACCGCGAAGGAAGGCTCTACCTTCCAGATCACTTCCAGCAAGAACAGCACTTTGGGCTTGGGTGATACGGGTACTACCAGCTATCTGAATACAGAAACCAAGCTGGGCGACCTGGTAGACTTGGATGATGAATCCATGGCGATTCGGAAAAAGGATGAAAACGGTGACGACATCTTCAGCATCGTGGACGGAAAGAAAGTTTACGAGTACGAGACGGACGATGCAGGGAACACCCTGTATTCTTTCAAGGTCAACGGCGTGGAGGTCGGCCAGTATACAAAGGATACCACACTGGGAACCATCCTCAACAACATTAACAGTAATAAGGCGGCCGGCGTAACCACCAGTTACTCCAAAACCACCAACGAGCTGCTTCTTACCGCCAGAAACACCGGCGAGACAGAAAAAATGGAGTTCGAGGGACTGTCTGCAGTGCTGTTCGGCGATCCTAGCAGCGGTGATAAGGGTACCTTCATTCAGGGTCAGGACGCTATTTTCACCGCTACGGTCAACGGCAGGGAAATAGAGATGACCCGTTCCTCCAATACCATGGACATCGACGGTATGAGCGTTACCTTCAAGGGGACGTTCGGTTATGTGGACGATAAAAACAATCCCTTGACAGACGAGGATGGGAATCCTGTGCTTGACGCGAACGGCGATCCGGTTTATGCAAAAAAGCTGGACCGGACCACAGAGGCTGTCACCTTCGAGACCAGCGCGGATGCAGATAAGATTGTAGACGCCATCAAATCCATGGTGGAGGATTACAACGCCATAGTGACGGAAATCAAGAAGGCGTATTCCACCCTCCCTGAGCAGCGCACTAGCGGCGCGTATTATGAGCCGCTGACGGACGAAGACAAAGAGGGAATGTCGGAAAGCGCCATCCAGGCGTGGGAGGAAAAGGCTAAGATTGGCCTGCTGTTCGGCGACAACGACCTCTCCCAGCTATACTCGCGCATGACAAAGGCAATCTCTATGTACGGGCAGAACATGGAAGATCTCAAGGCGGCCGGCATTACGACGACTTACGCAAATGGCCTGACAACGCTGAAGTTTGATGAACAGACCCTCCGGGATACGCTGGAGAGCGACCCTGACCGGGTGCGGGACATCTTCACCAGCAGCGACGGGATCATGCAGTCGATCAAAGTCCCGCTGGAACAGTACGGCAAGACCACCGGCGGCAAGGGCATCCTGGTCGACTTGGCGGGTTCGGTGCTGGCGCCCAGTACGCTGTACAGCAACAAAATTTACAACCAATTGGTCGGTATCGACGAGGAAATCGCAAAGTGGCAGAATAAAATGTCGGACCAAGTGGACTACTATACCACCATGTTCTCCAAATTGGAGCAGCTGGTGTCCCAGATGAACAGCCAGAGCTCCTACTTTTCACAATTGTCCGGGGGCTATTGATTAAAGGAGTGATCCACAGACGATGGATATGAGAGGCTTCCAGCAGTACAAGGCGCAGAGCATCAACACCATGACCCAGGGCGAGCTGCTGCTGCTGCTGTATGACGAGCTGTATAAGCGTTTGGCGCTGGCGGAGATTATGCTGGACAAAAAGGAGTACCCCGTGTTTGAAGATGCCGTGCAGCGGAGCATTGCGATCATTGACTACCTGGACGCGACGCTGGACCACCAATATCCCATCAGCAAGAACCTGACGCAGCTCTATGAGTATTTTACCTATGAGCTGGGCCGGGTGAAGATCGGGCGGCGGAAGGAAGTGCTGACCCCAGTAAAGGGGATGGTGAGTGAACTGCGGGACGCCTTTCGGCAAGCGCAAAAGAGCGGAGATTCCGGAAAGTAGGGCTGGATATGGAAGCGTCTGTTCTGCTGGATGCGCATATACAGCTGAAACGCATCTATACCGCGCTCAATGAGTGCCTGGATCTGACCCGCCAGATGGCGGACGCCGTGGACCGGCGGGATAAGGTATCCATGCAGCTCCTGATTTCCATGCGGGAAGAACCGGTGAACAAGCTCCGGCAAGGCCGCAGTGCGCTGGAACGCCAGAGAGACATCCTGGAACCGGCGGAGGGCCGCCGCCTGGCGGCTCTGCTGAATGGCGGGCCTCCCCAGGAGGAATCGGAGGCCCCACTGGCAAAACAGGTGGATATGAACGCCCGTGTCCTTCGCCAATTGCAGGATCTGGATAAAGCCGTCAGCTTAAAACTGAACCGGGATAAATCCATCTATCAGTAAACACCGTGCAGAGCCCTGGCCCCTTGCCGGGCCGGGGCCTGGTGTGTGTCGCGTTTTCAGTACGCTAACAACCGACAGGAGCGCAGAATGATATGCCCACTATCACGTTGGAAAATGTCTCAAAGTATTATAAGATCGACCGGAAACGACGAAAACTGGAAAAACAGGAAAAACGCTACGAGATGGGTGTGGAAAATATCAACCTGACCATCGAACAGGGGGATTTCGTCTTCCTGGTGGGCAGCAGCGGCGCGGGGAAAAGTACGCTGCTGGACCTGATCTCCGGGAAGCTGAAGCCGGACCAGGGGGCCGTCTACCTGGATGACCGGGACCTTGCGCGGCTGATCCCCTGGAGCCAGAACCGGCTGTCCATTTTGTTCGGGAAGGTATGCCAGGAGCATAGCCTGATCCGGAAGATGACCGTAGAGGACAATCTGCGGATTGCCGCCCAGATCGGGAAGCGCCGGTTTGAAACATCCAAGCAGATGCAGGCCAGGATGACAAAGGTGTTGGGTCTGGTCGGCATGAAGGGCGTGGAAAAAAAGTATCCGGTGGAGATGTCCGTAGGCGAGTGCCGCCGGGTGGAACTGGCCCGGGCGCTGATCAACAGTCCGCCGATTTTGGTGCTGGACGAGATTACCGCAAACTTGGATGATGACAATATTTGGGATATTTTCCATCTCCTGCGGGAGGTGAACCGCCGGGGAACGACCGTGATTATGGCGACCCACGCCAGTATGTACGTCAACATCATGCGTAAGCGGGTGGTGACGCTGGTGGACGGCCGGCTGATTGGCGATGTGAAGCGGGGAAGATACGGCGATGTGGTTTGACAAATGCCGCAAAACCGTTTATTATATAAGTACAGGCCAGTGGCCTCAAGGACAGGTCTAATACCAAATAAGAGGAGGAGCAGGTCATGCTCAAGAACATGAAATTGAGAAACGCGCTGATCATGGGATTTGGCTCAAACATCATCATCTCTGTCATCATCATCTTTGTGTCTTTGCTGATGCTGAATATGCAGAGCAACAACTATCAAAGAATTATCAATGAAGATGTCCAGGCCGCACAGATGATTACCGAATGCCGTCTGGATGCCAACATTGCCGCCCGCATAGTGCGGAATATGGCCCTCAGCCCCGGTGATTCCGGAAACGCCGCGCTGCAAGCCACTGCCGACAACGCCCTTGCAAATATGGAAGCAGACTTGAAAGAATTGACGTCGGTCTATCCCCTGAGCGACAAAACCTTTTTGAATACTTATACCAGTGCTGTGGAGTCCTGGTATGCAGTTCTCCCCGAAATTATTGACGCTATCAATAATAACCAGGGCGATAAGGCAGTCGACTTGATCCGTAATGACTGCACCCCACGCCTGAACGAAATGGATGCGGCGGCAGAAAACATCAGCAATGCGCTGACCCAAAACCGTGACCATACCATCGAAACGCAGAAACGGAATGTGATCATTACCATCCTCATCGTGGTGGTCGTTATGATCCTTGCCTCTTTGTGGGTCATCATTCTGAACCTGCGGATTATCCGCAGCATCGCACGTCCTGTTGCGCAGGTCCGGGAAGCGCTGATGGGCTTCAGTGAGGGCAACCTCAACCTCGACGTGGAATTCGAGAGCGCAAACGAATTGGGCGATATGTGCAAGGCCCTTCGTACCAGCCAGCATGTGTTGACTGAGGTGATTGGAGATACCTGCCATTTGCTGGAAGAAATGGGCAATGGCAACTTCAATTGCCGTACCAAGGATGAAAAAATGTACGTAGGCGCATTGAGCTCCCTGCTGACCTCTATCCGCGCCATCAACAGCAACCTCAGCGATACCCTGTCCCAGATCGAGATGAGCGCAGAGCAGGTCTCTGCCGGTTCTGAGCAAGTTTCCACTGGCGCGCAGGCTTTGGCCCAGGGCGCAACCGAGCAGGCCAGCGCGGTGGAGCAGCTGTCCGCCACCATTGCAGAAATTTCCAACAATTCCCAGAACAATGCCAAGCGCAGCGAGCTGGCGATGGAACACTCCCGGAACTCCGATAAGCGGGTCCGCGAGAGCGCCGATTACATGGAAGAAATGGTTAAGGCCATGGAGAAAATCTCCGACTCCTCCGAGGAGATCGGCAAAATCATTGCTACCATTGAGAATATCGCGTTCCAGACCAATATCCTGGCGCTGAACGCTGCCGTGGAAGCCGCCCGCGCAGGCAGCGCCGGCAAGGGCTTCGCTGTGGTTGCCGACGAGGTGCGGAACCTTGCTACCAAGTCTGACCAAGCGGCCAAGGCGACCAAAGATTTGATCGACAACTCCATTACCTCTGTCCAGGCGGGCGGCGACATCGTTAAACAGGTGTCCGAGTCCCTGGATAAGACCGTAGAAGCGACCCGTCAGTCTATGGAGGCGCTGCAGGAAATCGCGAAGGCAGTGGAAGAAGAATCCGAAGCCATTGCACAGGTGACCGAGGGCATTGACCAGATTTCCTCCGTGGTGCAGACGAACTCTGCAACCAGCGAACAGTCCGCTGCCGCCAGCGAGGAGCTTTCCAGCCAGGCTTCCTTGATGAAGAGCTTGATGAGCAAATTCCGGCTGCGCAGTGACAGCATGGGGTTCTCCAGCGGCGCCGGCGCACTTCCCAGCCATACGGCGCCCGTTGTGGATGATATGGATACCGGTTACAGCGGCGATTCCAATCCTTTCAGCAAGTATTAAGGACCGCCCCGTTTCCTAAGCGCATTGGGAAGCCCTTCCTTTGCCAGAAGGCGGTGCGATACCGCCTTCTGGCATTATTTTTGTGATGGAAGGGAATCAAACAGCGGAGCTTCCTCCAAGAAAGGAGACCTTTATGACGGAGTATAGAAGCCAGGACCGGGAGATGATTTTCGCCTTGGATATCGGTACCCGCAGCGTGGTAGGCGTAGTGGGACGGTTGTCCGGTGAACGGCTGAAGGTTCTGGATATCGAGATGGCCGAGCATGGAAGCCGCGCCATGATCGACGGCCAGATTGATAACATCCAGCAGGTGGCCGACTTGGTCAAGACCGTAACAGGCCGGCTGGAAGAACGTTTGGGCGTCCGACTCCAGCGGGTGTGTGTTGCCGCTGCCGGACGGGCATTGCGTACCCAGAGCGGCAGCGCATTCTTGGAGCTGTCTGGCGAGGAATCCATTACCTCCGAGCAGATTGGCCGCCTGGAAGCCGGCGCGCTGGCCGCTGCTGAGGAAGACCTGCAAATGGAGGAGGAAACCCGGCGACAGTTCTTTATGGTGGGGTATACCGTCACCCAATACCGTCTGGATAACTATCCCCTTTCCTCCCTCCTGGAGCACAATGGGCGGCGGGCAGAGGCGGATGTGATGGCGACATTCCTCCCCGGCGAAGTAGTGGAGAGCCTTTATGCTGCCATGCGGGCAGCGGGTTTGCAGGTGGCCAGCCTGACGCTGGAACCGATTGCAGCGATGAATGCTGCCATTCCGGCAGAGCTGCGGCTGCTGAACCTGGCGCTGGTGGACATTGGCGCAGGTACGACGGACATTGCCATCTGCCGGGACGGCACCGTGGTTGGTTACACAATGGCAACCATCGCGGGAGATGAAATCACCGAGGCCATCATGAAGGCCTTTTTAGTGGACTTCAAAACCGCCGAGGACATCAAGCGCTGCCTTCGGCCTGGCGAAGATGTGGAATATACGGATATTTTGGGGCTGCAAAATACCGTTTGTTATGAAGATGTCTGTAAGGCTATTGAAGAACCGGCAAAGCGTCTGGCAGAGGCCATTGCGGCCCAAGTGGTTGATTTGAATGGCGCGGCGCCGTCCGCGTTGTTCCTGGCGGGCGGCGGCAGTAAGCTGGACCATCTCCGGGAACGGGTTGCAGAATGCCTGAAAATGGATGTGCGGCGGGTAGCTGTGGCAGGCAGCAATTATTCCAAGAGCGCTTTTGCGGACGATTTGAACCTGGATAACCCAGAATACGCAACGCCGTTGGGGATCGCGGTTTCTGCCGGACTGGGACTGCTGAACGACAGTTATGTGGTTACGCTGAACGGCGAATCCGCCAAGCTGTTCCGCAGCGGCATTCTCACCCTGCGGGATATCCTGCTGATGAACGGATACAGCTATGCCGATATGCTGGGTAAATCTGGAAAGAGCCTGAATATCACGGTAGACGGGCGGCGGATGGTCCTGCGGGGCGAACCGGCGGTCCCGGCAATCTTGACCGTGAACGAGGTTGAAGCGGCTATCAATACGGTGATCCATGCGGGCGACCGCATCCACTTCACCCCGGCCCGGTCCGGCAAGGACGCGTCAAAAACTTTGGGTGAATTGCTGGGGGCGGATTTCACAGGCCGGGTGCTGGTGAACAACCAGGAGGCCCGCCTGAATACGCCGCTGCGGCAGGGCGATGTTGTGCTGACGCTGGACTGGAACGCTCCGCTGCCTTCCCGGAAGGAGACGCAGCACGTTGCCCAACGCCTGGCGGAACGTCCGGCGGAGCGTCCGATACAACGGCCTGTGGAACGTCCAATACAGCCTGTGGCACAGCGGCCCGCTGAACCAGCGCCGCCGGTACAGAAACCTGTGGAGCCTGCACAGCCGCCACAGCCGCCTGTTGTGCGGAAGCGGCAGGTGGAAGTGCTTTTGAACGGGAAACCTTTGATCCTGCCGGAAAAAGAAAACGGCCAGCCCTATTACGTGATGGACTTGCTGGAACATTCCGGGCTGGACTTCGACCACATGGAGGGGCCGGTCCGCCTCGCGGTGAACGGTGTGGAATGCGGCTTCAACCAGATGGTGAAGGACCGGGATGCGGTTACCATCCGCTGTGATTGAGGATGCGGGAAGCTGCCTTTCCCGCAGGATAGAAATAGGAGTGTGAGGCGTTTTTGAAACAGGACATGGTGGATAAGAAAGTCCAAAAGGCCGAACAGAAGGCCGCAAAGGCCGCGCAGCAGGTGCAGATTGTCGCACAGAAAGCCGAACGGGCGGCGCAGAAAAAAGCTGCCCAGGCGGAGAAAAAAGTGGCCAAACAAACTCAGGCTGCCGAAAAAAAGGCCGCAAAGCAGGCACAGAAGGCCGCGAAAGCCGCGCAAAAGGCGGAGCTTGCCAGCCGAAAGGCGGAGGAAAAACGGGCAAAGATCGCCGCGAAAGTTGCTGTGTCTGCGGCGGCAGAAGAGGAGACCGGCGAGGAAGGCCCTCCGAAAAAGAAGGGGAAGAAGAAACTGCTCCTCCTCCTTTTTCCGGTGCTTGCCATTGCCATTGGCGTGGGCGTCTTCTTCTTCCTGCGGCGGGGCGGTGAACCGGAAGAGGAGTTGCCAGAACCTATTACGGCGCCCGCCCAGTATGAGGTTGGCGGGGAGATGCAGGTTCCAGCGCTGCCTGTCTGGGGCGATGTGGTCGTCTACGGCGAGGAGATCGTGCCGGAGCCCGTGGAGGGTGAGGACGGCGAGGAAGCTGCCGCAGCCGACAGCGGCGATTTTACGCCCATGCTGTATACCTACCAGGAGCTGAGCAACGCACGGACACTGGTGGCTGCTTATACGGCGCTGATGACCAGTGAGGATGCAGGCTTCTTTGCTGTGGATGATACCATGACAAAGATTGATGCGCCTACCTTCGATGGGGAAACGCCCCCGACCAGCGGGTCGGTGCACCTGGCGCGGAATGTTCCAGAAGGCGACGTGGTACAGTCGCTGACGCTGGATTGGAGCGAGGGGAGCTGTACAGTGGCTGTGGAGCTGCCGGAAGGCCGGGTGAAAGATCCCAAACCGCCGTCTACTTCTTCGGACCGGACGGTGACACAGGTTGTGGAAAGTCTGCGGGATTTGCCGCCCTCCGTCTTAGGGCTGGAAGGCGATTCCATGGATGATTACCGCATCTACACCCAGGACGGCACGGCAAAGGTGGATGGAATCCCCTGCTTGCGGATGAGTGTCTATAAGATCACAGAAAACGGCGGCAACGAGGTTGCTGGACACTACTTCCTTTCTACTGACGGACTGCATGTTTACAAGTTTGACGTTGCAACCAATACCGTGGTGGAGCTGGACATTCAGGACGCGCTGAAATAACTCGGCGAAAGCCGCAGTGCGCCGGGCAGGCCGGAGAGGCGGAAGGATGTCCGCCCGGACGCGGCGGCCTGGACCAGTACCGGGGTTAAGATGCCCTCCAAAACGCCGACCGAAGAACGGACCGATAGGGCGTCCGGCCCAGGAGCTAGGGCCTGCACCGTCTCCGGGTCTACCTGGATGATCTGCAAACCATATTCCCGACCCAATGCCATGATCTGTTTGACGGTAATCGCCAAACGGGCGGTAGCGTTCAACGCGGAAAATGAAATCAGGCCTGTGAAACGGCCGGCAATCTCTTGAAGCACGCCTAGGCGCACCATCGCCCGGCGTGCTTCTTCATTTTCCTCATAAAGCCGCGCAGCCAGCTCAGCGGGGGTGGAGGGCTCCGCCAGGCACGGAGGATGGCCCTGTGGTTCTGCATCACCGGTAAAGCCCAAGCGGCGGGGGCCGGAGGCTGTGAGGTCTGCATTGGTTGTGAAAAGAAACACGCAGCGGCGGAAATCCAACTCCCGCTCTCCAGTGTCATCGGCCTTATGAGCGGTGCAGCGGCCCTCATCCAAGATGGACATGAACACCTTTAAGACCTCCGGATGTGCCTTTTCCAGCTCGTCAAACATAAAGACCGTATAGGGGTCTCGCCGGACGGCCTCAAAGACCGGCTGATCTTCATACCCTACATATCCTGGCGGCGCGCCGGTGAGACGGTGAACCGAGTGGGGCTGTGTAAATGTATTCAGCTCTGTCCAGACAAACTGGTAGCGTCTGCCGCAGCAGCGTTCTAACGCAGGCGCAATGGCTTTGCCAAGCTCTGACTTGCCGACGCCAGTGGGACCATGGAAAATCAATGAGAGAGGCCTTGCAGGGGCTTGCTTGCCTACATGGGCGTAAAGCCGAAAGGCCGTTGCCCTTACTGCGTGAGGCTGGCCTAGGACGGCCTCCGAAAGTGCATCCAGAAGTTGTGTATATAATAGAGGCCATACCGTTTCCGTGGCAGTACGGCGAAAAAAGGGCCGTTTTGTCTCTGCTGGGGCAGGGGCTGCACGGCGGACGACAGGGGGCTCCACATCGCTCCGAAAGGACAGGAGCCGTCCGGCCATAGCCGGATAATCCGCAAACGTCCAGACGCTACGGCTAAAGAACACCGCCAGGGCCCGGCTTGCGCCGTGATATGCAACTGCGGGCTTCCAATACAGCAGATACCCTCCGGCACGGCGGGTAAAACCCAAGGTTACGCAGGCCGGGACACAACCAGAGGGCATCTGGCAGCCAGGGAACTCGTAGCTCTTTCCCTGGCGGCCCCAGGCGTCGATGGAGCGGCGGAGGGCTTCATAGCCGGCGGGGGTGGCGGAACAGAGTTGGGCAAATGTCATAGGTCCTACCTCCTGACAGGAATTATCGCCAAATTTTAGGAGGTTTAGACCACAAAGGCTCTTTTTTCCTTCTCTTTTGAAGAAAGGGGCAAGATGGAGGCAAAAAAATGAGGCGGATAAACCCGCCTCATTTTTTCAATCCCTTCGGGATTGTAAAATCTTCCGTTGTAATGTAAAAATCGACTGTAGGAGCCGTTCCTGCTCTTTTTCGGGCAAACCAACGAATTGACAGCCATACTCAATGTCCCGCCCGACTTCCGCCGCATGGCGGACCTGGCAGGTCATGGAGAAGGGTTCCTCATCCTCCACAAGGGAAACATGAAGCACAAACAGGGAACCATCCTGGAATTCCTGCATACAAAGGATGCGTGCGCCGCCGGCGCTGATATCCAGAATCTTGCAGGGAATCTTATCCTTGCCGCGATAGTGGACGTCGGGGCTGATCTCCGCCTTTACGTTGGCATTCTGGCGGAAGAAGGCGCGGCTGTCCTTGCTTTGCAGGAACTTCAGGTTTTCGATGCGCCAGAACTCCGGAGAACTTTTGGCAACGGTACCGTTCAGCGTAAACGCCTGGGAGTTCTTCTGGAAGCCCCGAAGCTTGATTTCCTGCTGGTAATCGGCAATTGGGAGCTGTGCGTTGGTTTCGGAGCCGATCTCCAAGACGCCGCCGCTGCGGATGTACAGAACGCCGACAAACAGGAGGTTGTTATGTGGAGAAAGAATCTCGATCTTCATCCCGGAATACAGCTCCGGGATTTCCTGGGCAGGTTGGGTTTCCGCTTCTTTGGGAGGCGGTTCCTGCGGCTTAGGGCTAGGGGCTGGGGGTGTGGATTTGAACAGTGATTTAAAAAAACTCATACTCCGTAATCCCTTTCTCAGCGCGTCAAGACGCGGTGCAGTATCACAGCCATTTCCGCCCGGCTGATGGCGGCGCGAGGATTGATGCGCATATCAGCTGTGCCGCGGACCGCGCCCATCTGGATAAGGGAAGCGACAGAGGAGCGGGCGAACGCAGAAACCTGAGCTTCATCCGAGAAAGCGGAGAGAATGGTAGTGGGCGCCGTAGGCAGGCTTTGTCCGGCAGCCTGGATGGCGCGGCAGATCATAGTCATGGCGCTTTGGCGGGTGATAGGATTGTTGGGCTTAAAGAGCCCATTTTCACCCTGGACAATTCCGAGGTTTCGGGCGGCGGCAATGGCTGAGGCATAGACGCTGGTGGCTGGAACGTCAGGGAAGCTGGCCGTTCCGGTGTTGGTCTGGAACTGGAAAGCGCGGCAGATCATGAGGGTGAATTCCGCCCGGCTGATCTGGCGTCCGGGACCGTATCGGTTATTGCCATAGCCGTTGGTAATGCCGCTTTGCCGAAGGAATTCGATGGAGGGCTTTGCCCAGTCCCATCCGGTGGCAACGTCGGTAAAGGGCGTGGCGGCGTAACTGTTGGAGAGGCTGATTTGCACGGTGTTGGTAAAGCTGCGGCCGCTGGTGTCATAACCGGTGAAGGGGATGGTGATGGTGCCTTGGGTTTCCGCCTTGGGCCGGAAGGAAATCTGGTTGATTTCCGGGGAACCGGAGAGATAATAACGGGTCGACGTTGTGACGGCCGTGCCGGTTTGAGTGGGGCTGACGTAGCCGGAGGACAGGAGACCGGAGGAGGGCAGGGAAGTGAACTGGATATAAGAAAGCGGATTGCCCAGCGCCGCCTGGCAGGCCGTCTGGAAGTCCGAGGCCCGGAAGGAGATGGGAGTGGAACTTCCGGTATAAAGGATAACATTCGTTGTGGGCGAATTGACGGTGATTTCAATTTTCCCGGTGAAAGTATTCCCATTGGCGGTAGTGCCGTTGTATCGGATGGAGGTGGTACCGGCGCGGGCGCTGGCCACGAAGGTGACGTCGCTGAGCAGGCGGTTGCTGCTGCCGCTGCTGGCAGTACGGTAATATTTGGTAGAGCTGTTAACGGCTGTACCGGTGCTGCCGGCAGAGGCGTACTTATAATACAGGGTGCCATAAGTGGAAGAGGGGAGGGTGAAGCGGAGGTAGTCCAGTGTCTCGCCGGTAATGGTGCGGCAAGCGTTGTTGAAGTCGGCTGCGTTGAAATGAACAACGCCATTGGTAACAGTAGAATAGGCAACGGTTTCGTCGCGCTGTCCGCTGCCGACGGTAATGCGCACAGTACCGCTGAAGACGCCGCCATTGACATCATAGCCGCTGAAGGGGATGCTGACGCTGCCGTTGTAGTTGTTTGCCGGAACGAAGGTTACACTGGAAAGCGAGGGGGAACCGCTGCGGTAGTAGCTTTCCGAGCTGGCGATCCGGGTCCCGGTGGCAGAGGCGGAAATATAATTGTAGTACAGAGTGCCGCTGCTGGAAGCGGGAAGGGTAAAGCTGACGCGGTTCAGGGCGGCGTTGTTGGCGCTCTGGCAGGCGTTGTTGAAGTCGGTGACAGAGAAAGTAACTGGCTGGTTAACGGGGGTAGTGTAGTGGATGGTACCGCTGATCTCGTCGCCGACGCGGATCACCAGATTGCCATGGAAGGTTCCGCCGGTTGTTGTGTACCCGGTAAAGGGGACCGAGATGGTGCCGATGTAATTGCTGGCGGGTACAAAGGTGATATAGGAGATGCGGAGGTTCGAGGAGGTGCGGTAATACCGGTTCGTCGTGGTCACACGGGCGCTGTTGACATTGGTATAGTTGTAATACAGGACGCCGTTTGCGGTATTGGGGAGGGAGCCGAATTGGATATAATCCAGATTTTTGCCGGTCAGTTTTTGGGCGATGTCCTGGAAATCCGCAGCGTTCAGGGTGACGCGCTCACCGGTACCAGTAAAATATTCCACATCTCCGGTGCCGGAGCCGGTCGGAGAGAAGACGGTGATGGCGACATTCCCGATGAAGGTGGCGCCGGCGCTGTCGGTACAGCGGTAGGTCACGTTGACTGGGCCAATATAGTTCTCCGCCGGGACGAAAGTGATTGTGCTGATGGAGGGGGAACTGCTGGCATAATATTTGGTGGTGCTGCTCACTTTCTGGGAGTATTGGCCGGTAGGGCTGTAGTTGTAATACAGGGTACCCATGCTGGAGGCAGGCTGTTCAAAAGTGACATAGCTGAGAGCCTTGCCGTTTTTCGACTGGCAGACGGCGGAGAAATCACCGGCAGAGAAGGCCAGCGGCTGGTTGGAGGCGGTGGAATAGGTAACGTCGCCGGTAGAAGTCATGGTAATGCGGATGGTGCCGATAAAGGTCACGCCTTCGGCGCTGACGCCGGTGTAGTCGATGACGGCGGTGCCGGTGTAACCGGAGGACGGAACGAAAGTGATATCCCGTATGGGCATCTGGCCCTGTCCAGGGGTTACATAGTACCGTTCGGTACCGCCGACGCCATGGCCCGGGCTTTCAGGGGTATTGTAGCCGTAATAAAGGATGCCGTTTTTCGTGGAGACTTGAAGGCCATAGATTTCATTCAGGGCGGAACCGGTTTTTGACTGGCAGCGTTGGTTCAGATCCGTCAGGATATCTGCGAAGGAGAAGGATGTTTTGCTGCCCATGTTCCGCTCAATGGCTTGGGCCAAGTCCTCCGTGACTGTAACGGTGCAGGTGGCGGTGTATTTGCCGGCAGTGATCTCAATGTCTGTCGTGCCGGGGTAATGACCGGTTACACGGCCGGCGGTGGACGCGTCGGCAATGGAGGGGTTGACGGCTCTCCAGGTTGGGATCGTGCTCTTGACGCTGCCGTAGAGGTGGTACACGAGGGTTTCGCTCTTGTTGACAAAGAGGCTCAGGGTACTCTTTTCCAGCGTCACGCCGGAAACTTCCAGTTGAATCGAATCGGAGTATCTGCCGTCGTCCGTGGTGACGGTAATTTTCACGGTACCCGGGGAGACGCCGGTGACAATGGCCTGACGGGGATTGTCAGGGGAAAGCGCGACGGCTGCGACCTTGCTGTTGTCGGAATACCAGCGCAGCGTTGTTTCAGCGGTGCCGGGAGTGACGGCAGCCGTCAGCGTCAGGGTACCATTCTGGTCCACGTATTCCGTGTCAGGCCGGCTGATGGTAACGCTGGTTGCTTTGTTGGGATCGATTTCTGTGACGGTGACAGCGCATTGGGCAGATTTGTTGTCGCTTGTTGTTACGGTGATGGTAGCCCTTCCTGCTCCAACGGCCCTGATGGATGCAGATTTGCTGCTTCCGGGGTTCTGTACGAATTCGATAACCCCTGTTTGGGGAGAGATCGACCAGGAGAGGGCGACGTTGCTGTTATTGACAGTTGCTGTCAGGTCGAAGACCTGGCCGGGATTGAATGTGCCGCTTGCAGGATACTGCGATTTATCCAGGGAGATGGTGGTTACCTGCGGTTTCTCTGACACAACGACCTTGCAGATGGCGGATTTTTCATCGGCTGTCGTTGTGCTGGCTTTTGCGGTAATGATAGTAGTACCCGCACCGCGGGCCTCGACCACGCCGCCAGATACAACGGCAACTTGGTCGTCGCCGCTGAACCAGGAAACCACGCCGGGGTAAGTACCGCTCGTCATTGTAACCTCCGAACGCAGCGTGTACCGGTCGCCGATTGTCATATCGACCTCATTGGGGGATATGGTGATGTTTTTGACCGTTGGCGGCGGGAGGGTTACAGTAACATCACACGTTACTGACGCTACAGAAGGATCATCCTTTATATAGGCAGTTATTTTGGCATAACCTGCGGAGACTGCGTGAACTGTAGCCGTTAAACCATTTCCTGAAACCGTGGCAACTTCTTCCGTATCGCTGGACCACTCGACCTCATAAGAGTCGGCAGGCACGCCAGCCGGGGTAATCGTGGCAGTAATTGTTTGATCATTTTCACCCACTTTGAGGCTTAATGTATTGCGATTCAAGGAAATGGATTGGATGGCAGGTGGATTATCAGGATTATCGACATCCTCCCCATCGTCGGGGTCGTCGGCGGCGGCGGGGACGACGAGGGAGAAGGCCAGAACAAGGGTCAGCAGGAGGGAGGTCATGCGGCGGGGGAAAAGGGATTTCATCTACAATACGCTCCTTTCAAGCAGACGGAGGGCGGGCGGTATCGCCCGCCCTCCTGCGGTTGGGTTAATTACGGACGGTTGTACCACCCCAGATGCTTTGGATAGTGCTATTGCTGTAGGTGAAAGTAGGCCGAAGGATGGTAACCCGGTCAGCTCCTGTGCCGGAGACTTCTTCGACCAATGTCAAGGTCAAGGCAAGGGGTCTATCACCAGGGTTGTTGTTTTCATCACACAAATTTGCGTCAAATGTGATAGTGTCACCTACACGACAATTTTCAAACGTAATTTGCAAATCCATACAGTCTGGTGGATTTTCCCAGTCTGTAACGTTGGTAAGCCTATGGCTGATGCCAAATTGTGAATTACCCGCGCCCAAAAGGGAAATGCTGCTCATATATCGACCAGAAGTATCCGTAAGGGGGAATATATCAACAATTTTCTTGCGCACCTCAGAGGATTCCCTGTACCAGAGTGCTTCCGTAAAGGAAATATAGAACGTTCCAGAATAAGGTGTGCTAAGAGCCTCTGTCCGTTTGTCAGAAGTATAAATGGTGCCACTTGTAATACTTGTATTCAAACTATTCACTTGAGGCGGTGTCTTGTCTGTATTGCGCAAATACCGGTTGGAACGGAAAGCGTGGCCGGAGGTGCCCTGGCACTGGCCTATGGCTACCAGCCAGTATTCTGCATTGTTGACAAGGAACTGAGAGAAGTCAGGCGTGGTTTGCAAATTATTTGAGTTGGTTAAGTTAGCGGTACCTGGGCCACTAAGCACGCCGCCGGAAGAACCAGAATTCTTGATGAGGGTAACAATCTGCATGGTATTGCTGTTATCCAAATCGGCGTAGGCATCAAATAAGGAGCCAGTCATACCACTGGGGGCATCCAAGCGCATAGCTTCCAATACAGAGGTGTTGCCATATCTTGAAATGAGACTTGCATCCCAGCCATTTACACCCACGGTGGCACAGTCTGCCAAGGTCAGGCTAAAGGGAGGCTCTGTTGTACCTGCGGTGACCAAGGCATACCAAACCTGCGCTTCACGGTTAGACTGGATAGTTCCCCTCGGGCTGTTTAGTGTTACGGTCAGCACGGGACGAGTGACAGCCTCTGTCTTGAAACGGAAAGCGTAGACCTTGGAGGCAGAGGTGGGAGAGTCACCTTGGAGAACAATGTAGGCAATATATTCTTTGCTGGCTTCCAGGCCGCCGTCCGAATCGTTCGGGGAGATGCTGACAGTTGTCACACGCCTGCCGCAAGAACCATTGCGGATTCTATAAGTAGGGCCTATATAGGTGGTGCCGTTGGTAACGGAGGTCGTAGAAGGTGATGTGGCATTGCCTGGTGCAGTAGTTGTTGGAAGTTCAAAACCAGACCCTGGCAGTTGTCCCCAATTTTCTAGGTTGATGCTTCCAGTAATACCATCCACAGTAGTGGGGATACCTCCTACCTGGGTAACAATGCAAAAATACTTGCAGTTATCGCGGCTAGACATGATCTCAATAGTGACACCGCTGTCAGTGGGGGTAAAGAGGGGATAACCTTCTATGAAAGTAGGCGGCTCAGTGTCAGTGAAGGGATGAGAAACGGTGTACTCCTTGGGCGAACCGATTTCCCGTACAGCGTAATTGCTGTTTTGATGAGACTGGTAGGTACTGGGAGTTAAGTTCTTTCCAGCAAGGGTTGATAAACAACTTAAATCTCCAGCCACTGGCACGATGGTGAGATCTACATCTCCGGTCCAGGTATCACGGGCTGTGGAGTCGTTCCTGCGGGTGATTATAATACCATAATCCCTGATGCCAGTCACTCGGTTCAACTGTTCGAAGTTCGGAATACCGCTAACACTGTCCCTGTTCAGCAGATTGGTGATGCTGATACCAGATCGAGGCTGCTGAATATTGGTGTTGATTTCAGCTTCACCAAGAAGGCTCCATCCGTTTCCGGTATTGCAGTAAAGTTCAAAAGCCAGGGACTCATCGGCCCAAAAGATGATATCCCATAGTGTATCATCGGTAACATTACTGGTACCCTCAGGAGTAAGGCGGAAGTTCATATCAAAGACAATGTTCTGGCCATTTATACTGCCTGTAGCAGTGCCAGGAGTGATATAAAGCTGTGCGTCAATGGTGGTGAAGTCCGGCAGAGTCACAACGCCACGGGTACCCTGCATCCGGTTTGCGGCCTGGGAGGTATCGGCAATATTCTCCAAAGTGAAGTAATATGTTACGCCGCTGCCTAGCTGCAAGCCCGTACTATTGGGGAAGGTGAGGATCATTTCGCCGGTGCCCTCCGGGTCCATTTGGATGATGGCCTCACGATAATCAATCACCCAATCGTCACCAACATCCGGATCGCCTTTTACAGGGACCTCTTCCGGCTGTCCAGTAGCAGGACGGTACCAGAGTGTGATATATTTCCGCAAGGTTTCCGCCATTTTGTCTTTGGCTTCTTGTTCCGCCGCGGAGCCACTGGGGGCAGATGCCACCGCAGTGTACAAGTCCAGGAACGGTTCCTTAACCGGAACGCCGTTCACAGATTCCATACCCTGGACCATCTCCGAGAAGACCAAGTTGATGTCCGTATCAGGATATGGAGTAGGATTCCGCTGGCCCTCGTCGGTGCCGTCATGGGTGAACTCCTGGGCTACCGTGGGGGGAACGTTGTCCAGGGTGCTGAAATCAATTGGCGGCGTAAGGGATTCTGTGTAGATATTATAGTTGCCCGCTTTGTCTTTTGCAACGAAGTACAGGTCATAGTGGGTCTGGGCTTCCAGGCCGCTGATGGTAAAGCGCACTTCCGTAGCTGCTTTGGCAACGTTCACACTGCCCTTCTTGATAGCGTTCGTGCCATTTTCGATCTGGATTTTGGCGATGGTTTCCTCCGGCTCCGGGAAACGGTTTTCTCCGGGGACGGCGGCATAGAACTGTGCGCCGGACTTCACAACCGCCCAATAGAGCGTACCAGGTTCATCGAGGGTGACGGTGAAGGTAGCGGTTCTGGCGGCGGATTCCTGGAAGGTAAGGCTGGTGATGGTCGGCGGCGTCAGGTCCAGCGTGGTCACCTGGAGGCGGACGATGGAGGAGCTTTTGCCATTATCGGCGTCGTTCAGCCAAAGGTAGAGGTTGTACGTTGTCTGTTCTTCCAGATAAGACGTGTTCACCTTGGGAATCAGGAGCGGCGTGTTCCGCTTCACGTCCACAACGCCGTAACCCAGGTTGCCGGTGACGGCGGCGGCCTTAAGTTCCGCCTGGGTGGGAGCGGAGGAATTGTTGGGCAGGAGGGCGTAGTACATCTGGCAGTCTTTGGTAGCCATTGCCATGACCTGCAAAACCTGTTCGCCATCCCGATCGGTAGTCAGAATCGTATAGGGGTAACCGGAAGCGAAAGCGGGGGTCGTATCGTCCGGCGTAGTGAAGGCTGTGACTTTCACAGGGCTGCGCCGTCCGCGGGCGTCTACCAGCATTGCGGAGACGTAGTAAGAGCCGTCCTTCGTCAAAGAGGTGATCTTAGCGGTAAATTCCGTGTTGGAAGCGGTTATGTTCAGTGTTCCGCTTTGGAGGATGCGGGCGGAGTAGGCGCTGGGGTTTACCAGCTGTTCTTCGTTCAAGGAGCCGTCTGTAAGGGCGCTCAAGCCCCAGTAAATGGTACCTGTTTTATTGGCGCTGAACACAGCGGTTGCGGAGGTGGGGGCCACATCCTTTGTGGTTGGATAGCCGGAGAGCAGGCGCGGGTCCTCCGAGGATTCCGCTGCGGCAACCGAGTTCATAGGTTGCTTGTTTACGGTTGCATTGATGCCGGGGCGAACGGCCAGCGTATCCGGCAAGGTCTCGACGTTGGAACCGGCGGCATTGACGTTCAAGTGTCCGATGCTGCCCGTGCCGGTGACCGGAGCGCCGACATCCAGGTTCAGGTCCCGGATGGTGGCGCTGTTGTCGATGTTCAGTTTTGCGCCGGTGGCTTTTTCATCCATGGTGACGGTATTGGCAACCCCCTGGACGATCTGGAGGTCCGAGTTGGGGGAGATGTTGAGGACTTCCTTAATGTTGCCAGCCAGCTGGAGCTGGACGCCGCTGTCGCCGTCCAAAGTGATGAAGCGCAGGCCCAAGCCGTCGTCGGTCACGTCTTCCAGATAGGAAGAGGTACGGACGGTGGTATTGGCGATATCGGTCAGACCCTCAGCCCGGACCGTAAGGAACTGGTCGGTAAGGCTGTCCACAATAAAGGAGTCCGCGGTCACATTCCGGAGGACCACGCTGTTCTCGCCCTTTTCGGCCTCACCCGCGCCGCAGAGGACGATCTTGCCCAGAACGTTGACGTTTTCCAGTTCCACGTTGCCCAGGCCCACGCCGCCGGTGAGGTACAGGTTGCCGGTGATGGTGGTATCTTTCAGCTTGACGCCCGCGGTGTTGATGGTGAGGTTGCCGTACACGCCGCCGGCGCTTTGTTCGCCGGGCTCATTGATCAGCGTGCCCAGCGCACGGACGAGGAAGCAGGCGACCTGCCCGCGGGTGATATGCTCCGTAGGGCGGAAGGTGCCGTCGGCGTAGCCCTGGATGATGCCCAGGTCCGTGGCCTCCTGCACGAGGTCACGGCTCCAGGTACCAATCTGGTTGCCGTCTTCAAAGGTAGAGTTAGAACCGGAACCGGCAGCCCCTTCCAGCCGCAGGCTTCGGCCCAGCAGAGCCGCCGCCTGTTCCCGGGTCACATACTTCATGGGGGAGGCGGTGCTGGGGGTAGTGCCGTTAAAATAGCCCGCCTGATAGGCGATGATGATGTCTTCCGCGAACCAGTCGGTAGGCAGGACATCCGAGAAGGGGTTCGGGCCGGTTTCCGTATAACCGAAAGCCCGGTTGATCAATGTAACAAATTCTGCCCGGGTAATTTCCCGGTCGGCGTTGAGGTTGCCGGAGCTGTCGCCCCGCATAACACCCCACTCCACGACCTGTTCCAGGTATGGCTCCATCCAATCCGCGGCCTTGGCGGGCCGGGAGTCGGCAAAGAGCGCCAAGCCGCACAGCAGCATGGACAGGAACAGCGCTGCGCAGCGTGCAGCCGTTTTGGTCTTTTGCACAGTCATTCAATTACCTCCCTGTTATTTGTTGCCGTCGCGCAGGTTGCGGTTTTGCAGCTGCAAACTGAAAACCGTTTCCCGTATTGTCACTTCTTCGTCCTCGCACATGTCGATGAACTTGGTGGCATAGAGGCGGGTATTTTCCTGGAGTTCCTTCACCCGCAGAATCTGACACCGCATGATCAGCGGCGCTTCCTCCGTAGGGACCACCAGCTCCACCTGTTCGTCCTTTTCCAGCCCGGCCTCGCCCCGGAAGGCAACGCCGCCGCAGCTGAGGTCCAGGGACTGGACGCTTCTGCGGCCCCGCCAGCCGCCGGTAATAGGGTAGATGAAGCTGTCAAACTTCACAGGCACCCGCAGGTTCCGCCGGACCTCAGGGTCCAGAGCGGCAAGCTTTTTCAGGATGATCTTGTCGCCCCGCTCCCGCAGGACCTGGCATTGCAGCGAGGCGTCGCCGCTGCCCATGGCGATGAGGTGGACAATCTCGTGTTTTGCCACGTCGTCGACCTTGTTTTCCAGCACCAGCACCTGGAGCGTTTCATCGTCCGGCGGGCTGACCAGCTGCCCGGGGGCGATGGGGTTGTTCTGGCTGTCCAGGATCACATAGCTCCGTTCTTCTTGTTTCATGGTTTCGCGGCGCCTCCTTGTGCATTTTCATTTTCCGCCTTCTTCTTCCCGGAAAGGTCGAAGTGGAGGAAGTAGACATAAATTTCCACAATTGCCTGGTATAAGCTCTCTGGGATTTCCTGCCCCAGCTGGAGCTGGGTGAGGATTGTGGAGAGGGAATTGTCCTCATAGATGGGCACTCCGCACGCGGCGGCGGTTTCAACGATGCGTTCCGCCATGTATCCCATGCCGGAGGCCACGATCACGGGCGCTGCGTCGTCTGGCCCATATTGCAGGGCCACGGCCTTCTTCGGCCTTGTTCGGTCAGACCTTGACATTGATACTGTTCTTCCCTTCATAGATTTTGGGGAACACCTCGGTCAGCGTGACCGGACGCTCCATTTTCCGTACCATGACCCGGGTGGGGGTCAGTTCGTTCCGCAAAAGGATATTGGCGATGCCCTCTTCGATCTGCCGGGTGAAGGGGGCTACTTTTTCCGGGCAGGCGATCTGGACGTCCACCTCTTTCCCCTGGCTGGTAAGGATGACGTCAAACAGCCCCAGGGACTGGACATCCATCTTAAACAGGAAGCGCATGGTGTTATTCCCGCCGCCGGGACGGCGGTTCCTGCGTTCCTCCTCGTCGTCCTCGGCGTCGGGGTCCACCCAGAGCTCCGAAAAGAGCATCCGTCCATCCCACTCCAAAGGGATCAAGTAGTGGTTGATCGGCATATATACACTCTCATTGATCAGCATGGCGGAGATCAGGTTCCGGAACAGTTCCTGTGCTTCGGCGCTGCCCTCGCCCCGGAGGGCCCTGGCGGCAGCGGCGGCCAGATGGTCGGAGAACTGGAGGGCCTTAGACCCTTCCGGCAGCTGCCCGCTCCGCAGGAGCTTCAGCAGGGAATCGCCGTCGATGCCCCCCAACTGGTCCCGGAGGGTGCCGTAGCCGCTGAGCTGGCGGAAGTTTTCCTGAAGCCGTTCCTCGCTGCCGTTCTCATACCGGGCCACGTTCAGCGCCAGCATGGTCAGCAGGGCCCGGGGCAGGCCCATATCGTGGGTCCGGTCCACATAGGAGGACATGTAGGGGAAAATCTCCCGCTGCAGCAGAAACAGGCCGGACTGCCGGTCGCCGGCAGCCATGCTGTTTTTCAGCTGTGCCATCAGGTCCCGGAGCTTTTCCGCCCAGCTGGCGGGCATGGCGTCGGCCATGCGCTGCAGGTCCCGAAGGATGTTGGATTCAATGTGCTTGGTGGAGTCGAAGTCCACATAGGTTTTCAAAAATTGCAGGATGTCCGTGCGCACGCCGTCGGAGGAGGCGCGGTCATAGGCGTTGCGCAGGAGGGCGAACAGCGCGCCGTTGAAGCGGGTGCCGGATTTGAACTGCCCGGTCAGGAAATCCAGCAGCTGGCTCTCGTCCATATGCAGCATCTCCAGGATCTGCGACAGCTCCTCGGCAATCCCGGCGCTCATCCCGGAGGAGACGATGGTCCCCTCCCCGCCGATGAACAGCCGGGAGAGCGTGTCGGCCAGGCTGGGAGCGTCCCGCAGGCGCTGGAGGAAGGTTTGGAAGTTGGAGTCATAGCGGATTTTGCCGTCGCCTTGCAGGTTGCTGTCCTGCTGTTCGGTACGGCCGTCGGCCCGGTTGACCCGGGTGGGGTCCGGGACGTTTTGTATCTGCGGGGGAGTGCTTTCCGGCGAAACGGTGACATTCCGGTTCAAGGAAGTCTTGTCATAACCGGGGACGGGGTTGGTCGCGCCTAAAATGTCGGGCATTCTTGACACCTCTCAGAAAAAACTTGATTGTGCTCTTATTTTTTTATCACAACGGGTCGATAGATATGAAAAAGACGTATGAGGTGGTGTTTTCGTGAGCAGCAACGATATCCTGGATATGTATATTTATGAAACCAATACGCTGCTGGAACAGCTTGAAAACATTGTGCTGGACGCAGAGAAGGAGAACACGTTCTCCCAGGACAATGTGAATGAGATTTTCCGGATCATGCATACGATCAAGGGTTCATCCGCTATGATGGAGTTTGATACGCTGGCCCGGGTCTCCCACCGGATTGAGGATTTGTTCTTCATCATCCGGGAAAACACAATGGAGGTCGTTTCGGAAGCGAATCGCCCCGCGCTGTTTGACCTGATGCTCCATTCGGTGGACTACTTCCGGGAGGAAATGGAGAAGGTGGAAGCCGAGCAGCCTCTCAATAAAGATGTCGACAGTTTCCTATCAAATATTAATACTTTGATTGCTAAAATTAAGGGCGAAGATTCTCCTGCGGAGGTTCCGCCCCCCGCCGCCCCCGCGGCGGCAGCGCCGGAACCTCCTGCGGCGGATGTTCCTCCCGCGCCGGAGCCGTCCGGCGAGGGCAATCCAGATTTTCCCTACCAGCTGCGGGTGTTTTTCGATGACGGCTGCGGTATGGAGAACCTGCGGGCCTACATGCTGGTGACTTCCATCCAGGGCTTCTGCGCCGAGGCGGATTTCCTGTACGAGCCTGCCGGAGTGGAGCAGGACGCTTCCACGGCGGAGCAGATCATCGACAACGGTTTCCTCCTGGAATTTAAAAACGCCGAGGACCGGGAAAAAGCCATCCCCACGGTCCGGACCTCCGGTTCCGTGCGGTCGTACCAGCCCCATGACTATGCGCCCCCGCCGCCGCCTCCGCCGGAGCCGGTGGAAAAGGAGGCGCCGCCCCCGGTCAAGGCGGCTTCTGCCCCTGCGGCGAACAATACCAATAACGCAAACAACGCCCAGCATCAGAAGGAGAGCCTGATCAGCGTCAACCTCAGCAAGCTGGACGCGCTCTCCGCCATTGTGGGCGAGATCGTGATCACAGAGTCTATGGTCACCTCCTCGCCGGACCTGAAGGGCCTGCACCTGGACGCGTTCTCCAAGTCTGCCCGGCAGCTGCGCAAGCTGACGGATGAATTGCAGGACGTCTCCATGTCCCTGCGGATGATCCCGGTATCCAACACGTTCCAGAAGATGAACCGCATCGTCCGGGATATGTGCAAGAAACTGAACAAGCAGGTGAAGCTGACCCTGGTGGGCGAAAATACCGAGGTGGACAAGACCATCGTGGACTCCATCGGCGACCCCATCATGCACATGGTCCGCAACTCCATGGACCACGGCATCGAAGAAAATGCGGAGGACCGCATCGCCGCGGGCAAGAACCCGGTGGGCGAAATCCTCCTCTCCGCCCAGGACACCGGCAGCGAGGTCATTATCCAGATTTCCGACGACGGCGGCGGCGTCGACGACGAGGCCGTCCTGGCCAAGGCGATCCGCAACGGCATCGCTTCCCCTGACATCGAATACTCCCACAAGGAGATTTTGAACTTCCTTATGGCCCCCGGCTTCTCCACCAACCAGCAGGTGACGGAGTTCTCCGGGCGCGGTGTGGGTATGGATGTGGTGAAAAGCGGTGTGGAGAGCCTGGGAGGCACCGTTACCATCACCAGCGAAAAGGGCCAGGGAATGACTACTATCATGCGCATTCCCCTGACCATGGCGATCATGGACGGTATGGAGGTCTCTGTGGGCGACTCCATCTTTACCATCCCCATCAACAATGTCCGCTCCAGCCTGAAGGTTACAAAAAAGGATATCCTCCACGATTCCGTGAACGGCGAGATGGTTAAGCTGATGGACAGCTACTACCCCGTCATCCGGGCCAAGGATTTCTACAACCTCCCCAGCGGCGCGGACGACGTGGAAAACGGCATCCTCATGTGGCTGGAATCCGGCGATATCTCGTACTGCCTGTTCGTCGACGAGCTGCTGGGCGAGCACCAGATCGTCGTCAAGCCCCTGCCGTCTTATGTCAACAATTTCGACATCAAGAGCTATGGCATTACCGGGTGCAGTATCCTGGGCGACGGCAGCATTAGCGTTATTTTAGATGCAAAGGGGCTTTACGCCGCGGCGCATATCGTGTAAAATAGAATCATGGGCGCAATGGGCTGCCGCGCTCCAGCGCGGCGGTTCCGGCGTGTCCGGAGAGAACGGCCGGTCATTTCCCCGGCCTGAGAGCCGCGTTTGGAATTTGACCAACGGAGAGGAGCGAATGCAATGAGTGCTATGAAAGAGGACGTTCTGTTCCAGGTGGAGAGCGATAACCCGGCTGTGGTGGACGAGGAAGTCGTCGAGAGCCGGAAATATCTGATTTTTGTCGTGGACAATCTGCGCATCGGCCTGGACGCCGAATATGTGGTGGAGATCCTCAACAGCTATACGGTAACGTACTTGCCCATGATGCCGGATTACATCCGGGGCATTTTCAATATGCGCGGGCAGATCATCCCTATGATGGACGTCCGCCTGCGCTTGGGCAAAATGCCGTCTGACCAGCAGAGCCTTCTGGTTGTGCTGAACTACGATAATATCCAGCTGGGTATCCTGGTGGACGCTGTGGAACTGATGCTGGATATCCCCAACGAGCTGATTATGCCCATCCCTGCCCAGAGCACCCAGAAACTGGTGTCCGGGATGTGCAGCCTGCCGGATGGCTCCGGCACAATGCTGGTTCTGGATTGCGACCAGCTGATGGAACATGCATGAATAGGATATGAGCGATATGACAGGACAAGAGAAGAAAAGCGGGGGCGCGTTTACGCCCATGGTGATCTCTGAGGCGGATTTCAAGCGGATGGCTTCGTTTATCCAATCGACCTACGGAATCGACCTCACCCAAAAGCGCCAGCTGGTGACGGGACGCCTGTCCCCCGCGATCCGGAAGCTGGGCTACGCGAATTTTTCCGATTTCGTCAACCATGTGCTGGAGAAAAAGGAAAACGCGGAGATTACCTTAATTTTGAATAAGCTGACCACGAACTATACGTTCTTTATGCGGGAACAGGAGCACTTGGATTATTTTACCAAGAACATCATCCCGGAGATCGTGCGGCGGCACCAGAGGGACAAGAGCCTTGCCATTTGGAGCGCAGGCTGCTCCAGCGGCGAGGAACCGTATAACCTGACGATGCTGCTGTATGATTATTTGGGCCCTCAGGCAAAACAATGGGACACCAAACTGCTGGCGACGGATATTTCCGCCCAGGCCCTGACGAAAGCGCAGCGGGGGATATACACCCTGCCCGACACCATCCCGCTGGATTGGAAACGCAAGTATTTCAAGGCCCGCCCGGACGGTACCCATGCCGTGACGCCGGAAGTGCGGGAGAATGTGATTTTCAAAACCTTCAACCTGATGGACCCCATTAACTTCCGGCGGAAGTTCGATGTGATCTTCTGCCGCAACGTGATGATTTACTTCGACCAGCCCACTAAGGACGCTTTGGTCCGCCGCTTTTACGACGCTACTGTCCCAAACGGTTATCTGCTGATCAGCTACTCGGAAACCCTCAGCCAGAATTCGCCTTACCGCCGTTTGGCGACCGCGACATACCAGAAGTAATCCTAGAACAACGGAGGTGGACCACATTACGATGGATCCCAGAAAGAAAATCCGCGTCTTAGTGGTGGATGATTCCTCTTTTGCCCGCAGCATGATCATGAACGGCCTCTCGACCCATCCAAGGATCGAGATCATCGGCTATGCCATCAACACTTTGGATGCCCGGAACAAGTTTGCACAGCTCAAGCCTGATGTGGTGACGATGGATGTGGAAATGCCAGGGCAGAGCGGCATCGACTTTTTGAAAGAATACATTCCCCAAAATCCCATCCCGGTAATCCTGGTGTCCTCCCTGAACCTACGGGTGTTTGACGCTCTGGGGGCCGGGGCGGTGGATTTTGTGCGTAAGCCGGAATCCGGCGACAATAAGGACGCTTTTATCACCAACCTTGCCCAGAAAATCATTATCGCCTCTATGGCGAAGGTCCGGCCTGCCGCCCGGACACCTGCAGCGGGCGCCGGTGCGCTTGGAGCGGCTGCTTCAATGGCTGCCGCAGCTTTGGGCCCTTCGCCGAACCTGGATAATGTGATCATCGGCCTGGGCGCTTCTACCGGCGGTACAGAGGCAACCTTGGAGGTTATGAAACGCCTGCCGGCGGATATCCCGGCAATGGTCATCGTGCAGCATATGCCGCCGGGCTTTACAAAAATGTATGCCGACCGCCTTAACCGCCTCTGCAAGATGGAGGTGCGGGAGGCCAAGAGCGGCGACGAGCTCCACCGCGGGCTTGCGCTGGTGGCCCCTGCTGACTTGCAGTGCCGCGTGGTGCACATCGGCGGCAGAAAGTATACCGTTTCCTGTATGCCCGGAGAGAAGGTCAGCGGGCACCGCCCCTCTGTGGACGCGATGTTCCAGTCTATGTCCGAGGCCGTGCGCTGCAAAATGGTGGGCATTATCATGACCGGTATGGGCCAGGACGGCGCCGCCGGCCTCCTTGCTATGCGCAAAAGAGGCGCCTATACCATCGGCCAGGATAAGGAGTCCAGCGTGGTCTACGGAATGCCGATGGTTGCCCAGAACATTGGCGCCGTCTGTACCCAGGCCTCCTGCGAGAATATTGCAAATGTTCTCCTGCGCCACCTCAAAACCCTGGGCTGAGCCAAGAGGGAATTTTACTGCCTGCTGGCGGAATCCGCCCCGCGTGGGGACCGGGTTCCGCCGTTTTGTTGCCTTTATAGAGAAATTTCTCCATTACCATTCTTAACTTTTTGCTGTTCTGGCCGATAAGATAAGTAATAAGTAAATAGTAGAAGTCCATGTAGAAATTTTTGACAAAGGATGTGAGATATCGTGTTGACTTCTTCCGGTTCCGGCGGGGTTTCTTCAGTTGGCCGGGCTAAGGGCTATTATCCCTATCAAAAGCGCGGCGGCCTTGCGCAGCCGGCGGCTGAACCGAATTACGATTCCGCTACGTTCTCCTCTCTTATGGCTGGGAAGTCCACCCGGATGGACGTCGTCAGCCGGCTGTCTCAAGAGGTGCGCACCACAACTACCACCGGCGATATCCAGGAACTGCGCCGGGCAGTGTCCGCCGGAGAGTATACCCCTGACCCGATGGCAATCGCGGGCCGAATTTTGTTGATGGTGGAGGAATAACCATGGAAGACACTTACCGTTCCTACTTGGAATTGCTGGAAACCCTGCGCACAAAAATCGAGGCACTGTCCGAGCTGTCTAAGAAAAAAATCGAGGCGGCGGAAAAGGACGACCTGATGGCCTTGAATGAAGTGATCAAGCAGGAACAAGCGTTGTCGCTGGCCTTCCGGGGCTTGGAACTGAGCCGGGAAAAACTACAGAAGGAAATGGGCATCCAGGAGATCGCCCTGTCCCAGCTGGAAAGCCGCTATCCCTTGGAAATGCGGGAGAACGCCCGGCAAGCCGTGGCGGCCCTCCAGGAGGAGTACCAGAGCTACCAGGGCGTAGCTAAGACCGCACGGGGCGTGCTGGAGCATAATCTATACGAGGTGGAGCGCGTGATCGCCAGCATGGGCGGCGCAGCGGCCGAGACGAGCCAGGATGCCGCGCCAAAAGCCGGGTACGCCCGCCCTGCTGCCGAAACCGTTGCGCCTCCCCCCCCCTCTATGCGGACAGACTTCCGTGCGTGAGGCGGCCGCCCAGGGCAGGCTGTATTTTTGATTTCTTGAATCACTGAAAAGGAGTTTTGATAATGGGCATTGGTACCTTTGGGTCCTTCACCCAGGCGCGGCTGGCAATTTATGCCGCCCAGGCCGGCATCCAGGTGACGGGCAACAACATCTCAAATATCAATACCGAGGGCTATACCCGCCAGCGGCTGGACCAGAGCAGCCTATATATCGGCGGCTCAGACCGCTACAGTTCCAAGTACGACCTGCGGATCGGCCAGGGCGTGCTTTGCACGGGCGTTTCCCAGCTGCGGGACCCTTACCTGGACCTCCGATTCCGGAATGAGTCCGCCTACGTGGGCTATACGGATGAACGGCTCGATACGCTGAACAAGATTGCCTATATCCTGGATGAAACCGGTAAGGGCGACAAGACGGAAGGGGCGGACTTCGGCCTGATTTCGGCGGACTTGGCGGACTTGGAAGACGCCCTGCGGTCTTTGACCCTCGATACCGGACACCAGGAGTTCGACAACCAGGTGCGGGCCGCCGCGGTCGCCCTGTGCGCAAAGCTGAATTCTTATGCGACCCGGCTTCAGGATGAGTACAACACGCAAGTGCGGGAGCTTGAGAAGGAAGTGGAGGATATCAACGTTATCCTGACAAAAATCCGGGATTTGAATGAGACGATCCGGAACAGCGAAATCCATGGACAGGACGCCTTGGAACTGCGGGATATGCGGAACAACCTGCTCGACCAGCTGTCGGATAAAATCCACATTGATGTGACGTACGTGCCGGAGGACATCGGCGGCGGCGTGACGGTGCAGAAGCTGATCGTCAGCCTGGCGGGCGATAACCCGGATTCTACGGTGAAGTCCGACTCCGCCGAGCTGATCAACGGTATCTACGGCGCACAGATTTCCATCGATCAGGTCCCCCAGCCAAATACCAAATATGACCCCAATGACAAGACAAGTATGCCGTATCTCGATGCAAAAGGCAACCTGACCAGTAAATTGTCGGAGGCGGAACAGGTTCCAAAACCTAATCCAAATTATGATGCCGCAGTAACGGATACAACACTTCCAGGGTTTGGACAGTATTTGAAGCCGGATGGCACAGGAACGAATGATACGAATTTAGCCGCACAGGTGCCGAAGGAAAACCCTGATTACTTGAAATATCTGAAAGCGGACGGCACTGCGACAAACGACCCGGCGGAAGCAAAGCAGGTCAACAACTCGAACTTCAACCTCACCGTTTCGGAGCTGCGGGATAGCCGGGAAAAGCTGCTGATTTATACCAATAAGGATGTAAAAGAGATTTCCGCACAGGCTTATAAAGATGCAATCGCTGCCAACCATGGCCCCATTATAGAGGTTGATAATGGCGACGGTACAACTACAGTTACCGTTTACCAGAAGTCTTCCAAAGGGAAGTACACAGAGACCACATACACGCAGAGGCCGTCTGTGGAGACGCCGCTGGATGACAATGACCTCTATGGCCGCCTCCAGGCAATGCGCGAGATGCTGACGGAAGCGGGCGAGTTTACCGATACAGAAGTGGTGGCCGAAACGAACAACGACCCCACTGACCCGTACCGCAACGCCGATGAGTCGGCGCTGGTCAAGCGGGGGATCCCCTACTATCAACATGCGCTGGATTTGCTGGCCAACCAGCTGGCGAAGGTCATGAACGAGGCGAACAACGGCTTCATGATGGATAAGGATGGGAATTACATCTCGAAGGGCGTAGACGATAAAGGGAATACTATCGGTGTGCCAATTACCATTACTTATACGCCTACTGGTACGACCGATGATGTTGATTACGCGCTGAATGCGAAGGTCGCATGGGATGATATCCCGCAAGAGGTCCGAGATGCGCTGGAGACGGCAACCGGGCTTGACAGCACTAAAGTGGATGGAAAAACGATCATTGAAACCTATCTGACTGGCAAAGATGCGGATGGTAACGATATTATTGGCACAGATGGTAATCCCATTCCCCAAGGCATCAAGGTTGGCGTAAACCTGATCAGTAACCGGGGGGATACGAACGATGATACAGACATCACCGCGTCAAATATCTCCGTCTCCGACGCGTGGAGAAAAGGCTCGGCGCTGGTTAACTCCTTCATCGCCGACCCAGGCAAGGGCGTAGAGCCCGCCAGCGGCGATAGCTCCAATATCCTCCATTTCCAGGGCCTGCTGGACTTGAAGCAGATGTTCTACCCCGACGAAACCCCTGATACCGCCGGAAAAGCCGGCCACGATCTTATGTTTACGGGTACGTTCCACGAGTATTGGAACAATGTTGGCTTTACCCTGGGCCAGGACCAGAATGTGATGAACAACCAGCTGGAGATGCACTACCAGAACGCGCTGGAGATCGATACGGGCCGGGATTCCGTCTCTTCCGTCGACTTCAATGACGAAGCCATGAACCTGACGATGTATGCAAAATCGTATAACGCCGCCTGCCGTTTAATGACCACCATCGACTCAATGCTGGATAAGCTGGTCAACGGCACCGGCATGACCACTTGAGTAGGAGGTGCCGCATGATTACACGCACAACAACCGTAGGCGTTTTGAAAAACTACCGCTATAACCTGAACAGCTCCCTCACCACTATGGGCACGGCCCTGGGTAAGATTTCTACCCAGCGGAATTTTAACTCCTTTGCGGAAAATCCCGCCCTGGCCGCCCGGGCCTTCCAGCTGCGGAATGCCTATCTGCGTACCAGCAGCCAGTATAACGCAAACGATTCCCTGATCCATAAGTATGACGTGGCATGGTCCGCCCTGGACGGTGTGGAGAAGAATATCGATACCATCTCAAACAGCGGCCTGTTCTCCATCATCCGCGGCGAAAACGAGCCGGACGCCAGCGGACGCAACGCCTTGGGCCAGGACCTGTGCGCCAAGGCAAGGGATATCGTCCAAACGATGAACGGCCGCTATGGCGAGGACTATGTGTTTGGCGGCGCGGAGACCTTGAGTGTCCCCTTCACCTGGGTCGCTAAAGAAAACCCCGAATATGTAGAGGACCCTAAGGACCCTGTGCATTTCCAGTATATCGCACAACCGGGTTTGGGTGAAGTTACCGTGAATGGTGTCGAATATACAAATAAAGTCGAAGACGCAGATTTTGAAGAAACTGACAATCCAGCTTATGCCGATGCTTGGCAGAAATATCAAGATGCCCTTAATAGTGCCACTACTCAGGAGGAAAAGGATGCTGCTGAAAGCTTGAATCCGAATACTAGCTGTCCTCAAATCCCTGAAAAAATAACCACCTATAAAACAAACGACAGCTATAACGCGATGGCCAAATATAAGTACCTGAAAGTGGACGGCAGCGGTACAAACAACGAGGCAGATGCGGAGCAGAAGCTGCTTTACCGCGGGATTCCCGTGGACAGCATGGCGGAGGAAGATACGAAAAAGCTTGACTATTACATGAACAATGAAAAGAAATATATCGATATCGGCCTTGGCTTCAATGAAGTGAACGGCGAGGTCGTACCTTCCAGCGTCACCAACAGCGCCCTCCAGGGTATCTACTACCTGGGCGGCTACGGCACGACGTCCGTTACGGTCCAGACCGACCCGGACGACCCCAGCACGAAATACACTGTGGATAATATCCCGAAAAATATTGTATCCATTATGAACCGCCTGGGTACGATCATGATGAACTGTGACCCGGATGACGGCGAATTCGCCAGCCGGGAAGAGGAAATCGAATTCTACGCCCTGGCGCAGCAGTATGAGGAAACAAGCTCCCTGGTGAAGCAGCGCTATACCGAGCTGGACACCAACTCCAGTTTCCTCAAGGCCAACGAGGAACTGCTGGTCTCCAACGCCGACAACCTGCAAGAGCAATTCATGGGTATCGAGGATATCGACCCTGCCGCCGCGATTTCCGATTTTATCTTCGCACGCTATGCATACGACAGCGCACTGAAGGTGGGCAACAGCGTCCTTTCGCAGAGCTTGATGGATTATATGAATTTTTAATCCAGTGGATTTATAATACAAGAGGGAAACTAATAACGAAAGGAGCTGCGAATGATATATGGATCGACTGATAGAAATCACAACAGTACCCATCGAAATTGAGATGAAAACATCCCGGGCGCAACTGCAATATACCAGAGGCACTGCGGAGCTGGAGGTCTCCCGGGACAAGGGCGGGCTAAGCATTAAAAGTCGTCCCATCCAATTGAATATAGACACCTTTGAGATGCGCAGTTCCATCATGCCGACACCAACCCAGACCGTTGAACAGAATGCGCAGGAGGGAAAACAGGCAGCCTATAAGGCGACCGCTACCTTTGCCCAGGAGGGAGAACTGTACCTCAAGGCCAAGCTTGGCGAAGGCGTACAGCTCCCATTTGCCCAGACAGCCCTGAGCCCCAAGATGTTCAGCCAGCCGGCGCTGGATTTTATCCCGTCAGAAGGCCCGGACATCACCTGGGACCCAGGCGAGATGAATATTCGCTACGAAATGGATAAACTAAACTTTGATTGGCGGATCAACCCGAACCAATTTGAATTCGTCCCCGGTGATATCGAGATTTCCGTGAAGCAGCGCCCCGAGGTCATCATCAAGTATATCGGCGGGCCGCTGTACGTACCGCCCTCTGCGGACCCGGAATATGAACCGGTGGACGTCCAAGCGTGACAGGAGGTTCTGATTTGAAGCTCCAAACGAAATATTTTGGGGAAATTGACTACGAAGCCGGAGAAGTGGTTACGTTCCCGGCGGGAATGTTCGGCTTTGAGGAGGAACATGGCTTTTTGCTGCTGCCTTTCGATGGAAGCGGCGGAAACTTGCTGTGCCTCCAGAGCACAACGACGCCGGCCCTGGCGTTTGTGGTGATGGACCCCTTTTCCCTCCTGCCGGATTACGCGCCGGTCCTCCAGAAGGCCGAGCTGCAGCTGTTCGGTGTGGAAGAGGTGGGCGAACTGGGCTTTTATGTCCTGTGCGCTGTGAAAAACCCTGTCTCCGCCAGCACAGTGAACCTGCGGTGCCCCATTGTGGTCCATCCCAAGACCCGTGAGGCGCGGCAGGTGATCATGGAGGTCTACGATATGCGCCACCCGCTGGAGGAGTTTGGCCGCAGGGAGGAGGCCGCGCCTTGCTGATTTTACAGCGTAAGCCCGGCGAATCTGTGGTGATCGGGGAGGATATCTCCATCTCCGTGGTGTCCGTGGAAGGCGGCCGGGTGCGGCTTGCCATCTCGGCGCCCCAGGAGATCCCGATCCTGCGGAGCGAACTACTGGATGCAACAGAAGCGAACCGGGATTCTTCCGCAGGCGCTGACCCTGCGGAGCTGCTGGGACTGTTGGGCGGATTGCCGCATGCGGCCCCGGATAAAGGGGAAAGGAGGATGCAGAAATGATGGATGCAATTGCAAGCGCTTCGATGAGTATGAGCGCTGCACAGTTTTCCGTAGACTATGCGATGGCCATGACGAAGAAGGTCATGGATACCCAGGAGCTGGCTGCGGAGGAGATGCTGGAAATGCTTCCGGCAACCCAGTCTTTGGGCGAGTATATTGACACTTACGCCTGATGCCTGTCTGGGCTGCGATATGCGAAAAAAAGCCGTGGACACGATGTGTCTGCGGCTTTTTTCACGCGCTTTTGCGGCTTAGCGGCGTTACAATAGGGGAAGTTTTGATAGGGGGTGCTGAGATGGAACGGTCTTGGAAGGTTTCCGTTTGCGCGGCGGCGGTGCTGCTGCTGGCGGCGTGTGGGCAGGCAGAGCCTGTGGTGAAGGAAGGGCTGCTCCCGGAGGCGGAGGAGTATTGGATGGTCGAGACGGAAGGGGGCCAGGTCGCCCTGCGGAGCGGCGGAGAGGAGAGTCTGTCGCTGGTGTGGGTGAAGGATGGGAAGGAAACGCTTTTAAAGACGCTGGAAAAGGAAACGGATTATTATGAGCCGAAGGACGTGACGGCGTGGACATTTACGGATACGATGGGCTATGACGGCTTTGTCCTGCGGACGTTGGCAATGGGCGGTTTTTTTGGAACGAATGTTTATTATGTCGTGGAGGAAGGCCAGCTGAAGCAGATTGCGGACAGCTTTGGCTTTGAAGTGGAGGACACCGCGGTGGACCTGAACGGGGACCAGCAGACCGAACTGGCGACAAACAATACGTTTGGCGGGGACGGCCACCGGACGGTAGCGGTGTTCCAGCGAACAGCGGACGGAATTGAGAAGGGCGTTTTGACCCTGCCGGAAATTCCCAACCACGACAACTGGGGCATCAACTCCTATATGGCGGAGTACGACCCTATTGGGAAGGTTTTCCGCATTACATACAGCGTAAGGGACCAAGAACTTACGGATTCCATTGAAACCGCCGGCTTGGAATGGTTTACCTTTTCCCCCTACGAGGCTGGATGAGCGCGCCGCAAGGCGCGTTTTCTTTTTTGCGGAGAATTCCCTCTTGATATATCTAGAATCCCGATGTATAAATCTGACAGTTGAAAAGGAGGCTATCCGATGAAGAAGAAAAACATCAAGCATACGCAGCTGTTGGTGCTGTCGCTCCTGAAGGGAGAGGACATGTACGGTTATCAGATGATCTTGGAGCTTGCGCGGCGCTCCAACCAGACGTTTGAAATGAAAGAGGGCACGCTGTACCCCGTTCTGCGCGGGCTGGAAAAAATCCGGTTATGTGGAAGCCTACCGGCAAGAGGCGCCCACCGGGCGCGTGCGCAAATATTACCACCTCACCCGTAAAGGGGAGGGCGCCCTCCGCACAGAGGCGGAGGCATGGAAGACCGAATCGAGGGGCTAGTGGAAGTGGGATGTTTCCTGGAGACCCGGCGGAGATCAGCCAGGAGCTGGACAGGCAGTACCCGCCTGGCTGGCTGTGGGTGGGCCGTGCGGCGTATATGCTGACGCTGGTCCTCTGCATCCAGGCGCTTCTCTCCATTGGGATGCTGGGCTCTTTCTGGGGCAGCTGGATGGCCCGGCTTGACCCGCCGGAGCTTTCCAGGATGTGTACTGTCCTGGCGGATACGCCCTTGGATATCTCCATACCGGTGGGCAACGATATCCTGCGGGTTACGCGGATTGCTGTTGGACGGATGGATTTTTATGGGGAACTCGTGGCAGAGGTGTCTTTCTGTGCATATGACCGGCTCCCCGGCGGGATCGTTTCTCAAACGCTGAGCAATGGAACGGTGGTGGAAAACCAGCGGGAAGAATGGTAGGGAGGCGGCAGCGGCGGTGGGAATGACCGCCTAAAGTACATGAGCACCTGGGTTCCAATACAGCCTGACGACACCTACTTTACGCTTTCTTACGACCATTATGGGGAGCAGTTTTTCCGTGAAATCCCCTTGCCGGAAATCGAGGAGGCCATGCCATGAAGAAGACGAAACTGCGCTCCCGCCGCCGGACGGCCCTGCGGCGTATGTTGATTGTGGCGGCAGCCTATCTGGTGGTCACCTGCGTTTTGGGGACAGGGGTTCTCTTTCCGACGCAGATTATCCGGGAGAACGAAGAACGGCATGGTACAGGCCGGACATCCATGATTGCCTGGGACTGGGAACCGGAAATCCACCGGACACAGATGCTGTATTTGACAGAGAATGAACATGTTACATTTCTCATCGGTTCCTATCTAAGGAAGAACCGCTGTATGCAGGTCAGATCAGCGTATCCACTTTTGGAAGGAACCCCAAAGATTTTTTTTATTACTACGGACGGGTCGACGACCCAGAAATCCGGTGTGTGGAAATCCGTGTGGAATACATTACAATCGGTGATAATGGAGAGATGATTATGCAGAAGGGACAGCGGATTGTCATCCCGGAAAGCAGCTGGATGGAGAAAGATGGGCGGCAGTATTTTTACATAAGAGCGCTAGAGGCGACATGGCCCATCGATTGCGCAAAATACGTTTATGTGGTTGGCTGCGATGCGGAGGGTAAAGAACTTGTGCAGCTGGATATGGCAGACCATTCGTACCGTTATTTTGAATAAAAATTCACCAAATATTGCATATAAAAAATCGGTAAGATTTTGCTGTAAAATGCTGGCAGGATATGCTATACTAAAGATGGTAAGTTTGGCCGTTGCGACAGAGGAGGTTGGAATTATGATTCGACTGATTGCCAGCGACATCGACGGAACGCTGCTCCCTTATAAAGAGAAAGCGCTTCCGGAAGAGCTTTTCACCGAGATTGCCCGCTTGTCTCAAAAGGGCATCCTGTTCTGCCCCGCCAGCGGGCGGCAGTACAACAGCCTGCGGAAACTGTTCGCGCCAGTGGCGGACCATATTCCTTATGTGTGTGAAAACGGCGCGGTGGTCTTCGGCCCGGGGAACCCAGGCCCGTTGCTGGGCAAGACGGCCATGGACCGTCGCCTCGCCGTGGAGCTGTGCCGGAATATCCTTGCCCTGCCGGAGGCGGAGGTGCTGATCTCCGGCGCGGATACCAGCTACCTCTGCCCAAAACGGGAGGGCGTTGTGGAGGAAATCCGGGACGGCTTGGGCAACCGCACCGTCGTCCTTGACAGGCCGGAGGATATGCCGGAAGACATTATCAAAGTATCTGTTTACTGCCCAGGGCGTTTGGAAGAAACCCGCCTGGCTTTGGTGTTCCGGTGGGAACGGGCTTTCCACGCCGCTGTCGCCGGAGCGGGCTGGTTAGACTTTACCCTTGCGGACAAGGGGATTGGCCTGGGACAGCTTTGCACTTCGCTGGGCGTCGGTATGGAAGAGGTGATGGCCTTCGGCGACAATTACAACGACCTGCCGATGCTGGAAAAAGTGGGACGGCCCTATCTTGTGGCCTCCGCCGCGCCAGAGCTGCGGGAACGGGTGCCGGGGAGCTGCCGGTCGGTCCTGGACGTTCTGCGGGAGCTGTAAAGCGTTTGGGAGAATTGGGAGGAGCGTATGAAAACAGCACAGTTCATTTGGTCATTTCATTTGTATCGGAATATGCAGCATGATTCTGATAGGCGCAAATCTTTTGAGGATTGACCTGCCGGACTTTCTTATACGGATTGTTGGACTGGTTGATTTAGCCGCATTGTCGGTATTGGGCTATAGAACCGTTAAAATGCGGATAAATCAGCGGCAGTAAATGCCGGTCTTTGGAATAAATCGATAGATCCTGCGGGAACATAAAATTGAATGGGAAAAAATAAATGCCGGTTTGCCTTATAAAACCGCCGATCCTGTCCGATAATAAAAAAGAATGCCGTATTATGGCAGCGCAAGCTTGGGAAATCTACGCGAATTTTTTAACTTGCGTCAATTCATTCAGGAGGCGGTTTCATGCACATTTTGAAAAGCCGCCAAGGCACACGCCGAAACGCAGGCGCACGTCTGCTGGCCCGGATGGCCTTGGCACTGCTGCTGACATTCGCGGCGTCAGTCGGCTTGTTCTGCGCACCCGTATTGGCGGACGAGGCGCAGGAGACAGAAGTAAAAACTGCCATCGAGACGTTCCTGCGGAACTATACGCAGGAGGCTATGCTGTATGAGGAGACCGACCAACGGCCGTGCTCGGTTTATGAGCCGGCGTTCGTCCCGGCATGGGAACAGGAGTCGCTGCCCGTCAACGGGAAGTACGTTCTTTTGACGGAATTGCAAAAGAACATTCAGTTTGTGGAGAAAAAAGCTGCGTTTTATGCCGCAATGCGGCAAATGCAGAATATCTATCGGGAGAACTTGCAGTTGTATTATACATACACCTCTTTGAAGATCAGCGGAAATTCCGCCCGGGCTTCCGTCAAGGAGACGGCCAAGTTCTATTATACCGACAGCAACCGGCAGTCGGTTTATGAGACGAACTATACCATCGATGCGGTGAAGTTCATGGACCGCTGGCTGGTGGCTGATGTGACCGACGGAAGCCGGTTCGACGGCCTCTATAAGAAAACGCCCGATTTTGACCTTGAGGCCGTCCTGTCCGAGTTTGCTGACGGCTTGGAAAAGGAAACCGCTGTTGTGACATATCCGTATACGCCCAGCGAGGATGCGGAGGCTGGACGGATTTTCTACAACGGCGCAAACGCCGCGGCGTATGCATCCACCTACTGCCGCCAGGACGAGGGGATCGTGCAAAAGAATTATTATAACGCCCAGTTCAAGAGCTACGCCGGGATTGGCGGCGACTGCATGAACTTTACTTCGCAGTGCCTCTGGGCGGGGTTCGGCGGAAACCAGACCGCAAACGCAATCAATGAACATGCCCTGCCGATGGATACCGCGGGAAGTTCCACTTGGTATGGCCGCAGCACTGCTGCCGGAATAAAGGACTCCTCAATTATAAATTGGATCAGCTGCGCGGGGTTCTGGAATTACGTGAAAGGCACCAATGCTTCCAGTGATACAGGAATGTATGCAACGGTCATTACCGTCTCCGGCAACAGCCCGATTACCGGCGTCGCACCGCAAGAGCTGGTGGGCGCGGCAGCGCATGTGGAGGGAGCCAAGGGATCGTTTTCCCACGCAATCATCTTTACCGCCGCTACCGGCAACAGTCGGAATGAAATCTGGTTCTGCTCTCATACGAAGGATGTATCCCACCTGAAGTTGGGCGACTATTACTTTGGACCCATTCGGGTGTATATCCCCCGCTATATGCGCGTCAGCGCAGAACAAAAGCCCGTGATTACGCCGGACCGGATTACGCCGGACCGGATTACGCCGGACCGGATTGCGCCGGTGTTGGTGAATACCAGCGCCGCGGTGGGGTTCCATACGGAAGCGCCGCAGGCGCGGCTGTCTACGGTGGTGCAGGCTCCGGACGGGACCAAGACGCATGTTGGATTGGCCGAAAATGCGGCGTCCTGTTCGGCAAGTTACCAGTTTACGCAGACGGGGCTATATCAGGTAGACTGTACTGCGACGACAGCCGGCGGCGCAGCGCAGACGCTGACGTATTACATCCGCTGCGTGACAGAAGGCGTCCGCACAACTGCCTCTGCGCCGGTGCCGGGACCGGAACCGGCGGTTGACCCGGAGGCGGAAGTACCCTGGTCGGTCTTGCCGGAGGAAGAAGGAGCAGACGCTCCGGAAGCGTCGGCGGAAGCGGCTCCGGAAGCGGCGGAGGCGGAGCCTGTCCCGTTCCCGGATATGCCAACAGTGGAGATTGAATCTTCCCTGCTCCAGCCGGCGGCTTGAATTTTGGATGATAAAACGCCCTTCCCAACGATATGGGAGGGGCGTTTTTGCACGGAGTTCAGGGGGCCTTTTGAAAGAATTTCTTTTTGCACGCCGGACACATAGCGGGGAAGATCAGCGGACAGAATTTGGGCTTGTGGTAGGCAATTCGGAGGAATTCCAGCGTGTGAAGGCAGTCGGCGTTTACAAGCGTGTCCCTGTAGTGCGCGGGACGATAGTAGGGGAACCGTGTCCCGCATTCCGGACAACGCCAGAACCCTCCAGGTGCAAACCGTAAGACAAGAAACAGACCCTCCAGGATGAGTGACAGCAGTATCCCCAGGCTCAATATGGGATTCTGCCGATCAACCAGAAAGGCGGCGCCTGCAAGCGAACCGAAGAAAAGGAGGGCAAAGCCCCGCTGGAGCAGGAAAATCCCACGGCTGAAAGCGCGGAAGATGCGGAAGCGAGGCGGCATTTGGGGAAAGATATAAGGAAACGGCTGGGCAAGATGCCCTTGCTGTCTGTGCCAATCTGTGAAATCGTCCGTTGAATATTTCAAATGCGCCGGCCTCCTTTTTATGGTGCTAAATGCCATTATAGCGATTTAATTCTGCACTTTCAACCCGGTTTCCTGGGAAAATGAACGATTTTGCAGCGGATTTTGCTGAAAATGCATGAAAAGACGGTATTTGGTGAAAATCACGGTTGTCAAAGGTTGGATTTTTGGTAAAATAGAAAGGCATATCGGTTTTACCGTAAAATTTTAAGGAGGATTTACCCCATGATCCAGCAAACGATGGATTTTCTTTCCCGTTATGACCCTGAGGTGGGCGCGTCGATCCTGGAAGAGTTTGGCCGGGAGCGCCGGAACATTGAATTGATTGCGTCCGAGAATATTGTTAGTGAGGCCGTCATGCTGGCCATGGGCACCTGCCTGACAAATAAGTACGCCGAGGGGTACCCCGGCAAGCGTTACTATGGCGGCTGCTATGCTGTGGACATTACCGAGGAGATCGCCCGCAAGCGGGCCTGTGAGCTGTTTGGATGCAACTTTGCCAACGTCCAGCCCCATTCCGGCGCAAATGCCAACTTGGCGGCGTTCTTCGCCCTGCTGCAGCCGGGCGACACCGTTTTGAGTATGAACCTTGCCCATGGCGGCCATCTTTCCCACGGCAGCCCTGTGAACATCTCCGGCAAGTATTTTAAGATCGTCCCCTACGGCGTGGAGGACGGTTCCGAGGTGATCGACTATGACAAGGTGATGACGCTTGCCAAGGAATGTAAGCCAAAGCTGATCCTGGCAGGCGCAAGCGCGTATCCCCGTACGCTGGACTTCCCCAAGTTCCGGGAGATTGCCGATGCCGTGGGCGCGTACCTGATGGTGGATATGGCCCACATTGCGGGCCTTGTGGCGGGCGGCGCGCATCCCTCCCCGGTGCCCTATGCCGATGTGACTACCACCACCACCCACAAGACCCTTCGCGGTCCCCGAGGCGGCTTGATCCTCTGTAACGATGAGGATATCTATAAAAAAATCAACTCGGCTGTGTTCCCCGGCACCCAGGGCGGTCCCCTGGAACACATCATCGCCGCGAAAGCCGTGTGCTTCGGCGAGGCGCTGAAGCCGGAGTTTCAGGCGTATGCGGAACAGGTCGTGAAAAACGCCAAAGCGCTGGCAGACGGGCTGGTTCAGGAGGGCTTCCGTCTGGTGTCCGGCGGTACGGACAACCATTTGATGCTGGTGGATGTGCGGAACTTCCATATTACTGGCAAGGCCTTCGAGCACAACTTGGATGAGGTGCAGATCACCGTTAATAAGAACGCCATTCCCAACGACCCGGAAAAGCCCTTTGTGACCAGCGGTATCCGCGTGGGTACGCCCGCCGTTACGTCCAGGGGGTTTAAGGAGCCGGAGATGGTGAAAATTGCCCATTGGATGGGCGAGATTGCGCGGGATTTTGAAGGTTCCGCCGCCAAGGTCCGGGAGGAAGTCAACGCGCTATGCGCCCAGTTCCCGATTTACGAGGCGCGGTAATGCGGCGGTGGATTGCCGCAGCAGTTCTGCTCTTGGCTCTGCTGTGTGCCGGGTGCGGGGCGGAACAGGCCCAGGAACCGGTACAAGAGCTGCCGGAGGAACCGTCTTTCCGGGAGGGAGAATCCGTTCTTCTAAGCCTGGAAGCGCCGCTGTCTGATGGCCGGACGCTGACGCTGGAAGCGGTTGGAAAAGAGTTGGATGAATATATGGCAGGCGTCCGGGAAGTCCGGGTGTACCATGGGGAAATGCTGCTGCAAACCGTTTCGGCCCGGGAGGGCATTGAAAAAGAGTGGGGCGAAGGCGGGGCGGAGGAGTTTTATGACTACACCGAATGCTGGTCCCCAGAGGAAACCATGACAGTGCTGGATTTGAACTTCGATGGCAGTACAGACTTTGGCCTGTTCAGCGGGCCTGCAAACAACACCATCCCCTATTACTACTGGACATGGGACGCGGAGACGGAACAATACCGCTTTGCCTGCATCTTGCAGGGCGCAGAGGTTCATTCGGAAACGAAAGAAGTTTCCGCTTTCCACAAGGGCGGCTTTGGCGGCGCGAACTACCAGACCGATTATTACCAGCTGGACGAAGAAGGAATCTTGTACCTGGTACGGCAGGAGCGGACGATCTACGGCTTTGCGCCGAATGAGGACAGCGACGGCGGCGGAACCGTAGAAACCTGGGTTCCGCGGGAGGGCGTTGTAATCCGTCCCAGGCCGGACGATTTATGGGAGGAACCGGACTTGACGCTCATCCGCCGGACAGTTCCACTCTATGAGGTGGATGCGCAGAACCGGATATCCTATTTCCTGGAAACGTGGGAGCCGGTGGACGGCGAGCTGCAATTGGTTAGCCGGGAACCCTATTCCCACGAGAATTGATGCACCTCCATTGCCCCATATGCATAGGATGAAATACATCTTATATGTATTGGAGGCAACTGCTATGGAAAATGTCTGCAACGAGTGCGAGTGCGAGCGTGAGTGCGGCTGTGAATGCGAATGTAACGAGCCGGTATGCATGAATGCCTGCATCCTGCGGGTGTGCTGCTGCGAGCTTCTGGTGTGCGACCTGTGCACGTCTCAGGAGGTGCTGGTCCATACACCGGAGGCGTGCTGCTTCTGCGTGGGCGAACACATCTGCATTGAGTACAGCGGGGCCATGACCCGGAGCGTCCCGCCCCAAATCCATGCCAAATGCATCAAACGGCTGAACAACGGCGGAAATAACGGCTGCTGTTGCTGCTGCTGAGCTAGAAAACAGGATCGGGGCTTATTTGGCATCACGCCAGATAAGCCCCGGTTTTTATTATAGTCATGGCACGGAAAGCGTCAGCCCCACGCCCACCTCGTTTACTGGCAGCGTCCGGAGCATTTTTGCTTTCGCCCGCAGGGAAACACAGTGGCAGGGGTAGAGCTGCCGGATCTGGCAGCCCTCCAAATATTGGATGGTCTTATCCAGCCGCGAATCGTCCTCAAAGAGGTGAAATCCACCCAATACGCCGAGGATGCGCGGTTCTTTGCAAATATCCTTGGCGTATTCGATGATATTGCAGATGCCGCTGTGGGAACAGCCGGTGATGATAAAGATACCATCTGAATGTTGGCAGACAAGGGCGGAGTCCTCTGTAAGGTAATCGTCTGCCGAATCTTCCGGAAGGCCCTTCTTGCCAATGGGGGAGAGGGCCTCAAAATCGTTGTTCCGCGGGATTTCGCCCAGGAACAGCAGGTGTTTGGATAGCCAATAGGGTGTTTTGCACAGGCGGCAGGTGATTTTTTGGAGGATTTCCTCACAGGAATAAGGGGCGCCAATGAACTCTGTCCCGTCGTATTTTGGCAGAAAACAATCTGGGTGCGCGATCAGCTCCGCCTGGGAGATACCGGTTTCCTCCGCCAGAAATTTCAGCCCGTTTGTATGGTCGTTGTGCCCGTGGGAGAGGACAATGTGGGTCAAGCCGCGCAGGTCGATTCCCATCTGTTCCGCGTTCCGCAGGAATAGGCCGGAATAACCCGTATCAAACAAGACGCGCCTGCCGTCGGCTTCTATGTAGTAACATGCGGCGGGTTCCCCGCAGTAATATTGATCAATATAGGTGTTATTGTCGACAAGCACGGTCAGCTTCATCGTAACTTCCCCTCATTCCCCGTCCGCAAGCTTCCGCAGGTGATTGCTTGCGGTTTTCAGCTGCAATTTCAAAGGCCCCTTGCTTTCAAAGTCCACTTTGATCCATACGTCTTTCCCCTTTGGTTCCACCAAAATCACAGTACCTAGGCCGAACGCTTTGTGTTCCACCCGATCACCGGCGGCCAGCTCCAGCGCTGGCGCGGCTGGGGCGGACGTATGTGCCGCCGGACGCCTGGGCAGATCGCGGAAGGCAGTGCGGGGGGCGGGCGTACCCTCGCTGCGGCGGGACGGTGAATGGGCCGCGCCGGTGTCTGTGCTGTAACGGCTGCCATAGCTGCCGCCATAGCCTCTGGAACTGTAATAGGAACCGCCGTATCCGCTGCCGAAGGAACCGCCTGCTTCCAGATGCCTGCCTTCCCAATGCAGGGTGTCCTCCGGGATTTCTTCCAGGAAACGGGAAACTTTGTTGGTTGATGTGCGGCCATACAGCATCCGCTGGCGGGCGTTGGTCAGGATGAGGCGGTTCCGGGCGCGGGTCATGGCTACATAGCAAAGGCGGCGTTCCTCCTCCAGTTCGCCCTCATCGAACTGGGCGGAGTTTCCGGGAAATATGCCCTCCTCCATACCAACCACGTACACCAGGGGAAATTCCAGCCCCTTGGCAGAGTGGATGGTCATCATAGTCACGCAGTCGTCGCTGTCCGCCATGGCGTCCAGATCGGTATACAGCGCAATTTCGTTCAGAAAGCCGGACAGCGTGGCGTCCTCCGGGTCCTGCTCCAAAAAGCCCAGAATGTTGGATTTCAATTCCTGCACGTTCTCTATGCGGCCCCGGCTCTCCATATCGTTTTTGGCCTCCAGCGCCTGGATGTAGCCACTCTGGCTGCATACAACGTCGTAGAATTCCGGCAGCGCCAGTTCTCCGCCCTGGCGGCGGAGTCCGTCGATAAGGTCGGCAAATTTCAGCAGCTTGGCCGAGGCGTTTTTCAGCTCCGGGAACAGGTCGGCGTTCCGGATGACCTCATACAAAGACGCGCCCTGTTCTGCCGCGAGGTTTGCAATTTTGTCCATCGTGGAGCTGCCGATACCGCGGGCGGGCGTGTTCATGATCCGCCGGAGGCGGAGATCGTCCAAGGGGTTGTTGACGACGCACAGGTACGCCAGAATATCTTTGATTTCCGCCCGGTCGAAGAATTTCATGCCGCCGACAATCTTATAAGGTACGCCGCTGCGCTTCATGGCATATTCCAAGGCGTTGGATTGGGTGTTCATGCGGTACAGGATGGCGGCGTCCCGGAAGTGCAGGCCTTGATTCACCGCCGTCAGGATGTCTCCAACAACGAAGGCGGCCTCATCGCTCTCGTTCAGCGTTGTGCGGACGGCAACCTGTTCGCCGGTACCGTTCGCTGTCCAAAGGGTTTTGCCTTTTCGGCCCAGATTGTTCTTGATGACCGCGTTGGCAGCGTCCAGGATGTTTTGTGTGGAGCGGTAGTTTTGTTCCAGACGGATAACCCGGGCGTTTTCATACTGCTGTTCAAAGCTGAGGATGTTCTCGATGTTGGCTCCCCGGAAGCGGTAGATGGACTGGTCGTCGTCGCCGACCACACAAAGGTTTTTGCGTCCCCCGGCGAGGAGGCTGGTCAGGAGGTACTGGAGGTGGTTCGTGTCCTGGTACTCGTCTACCAGAACGTAGCGGAATTTTTTCTGATAGTGCTGCAGGACATCTGATTCTTGGCGCAGAAGGGTTACGGTGTGGTAAATAATATCATCAAAGTCCAGGGCGTTGGCGGAGACAAGCTTCTTTTCGTAGCGTTCATAAATCTTGGCAATGCGGGACATCCGCCAGTCGTTCTCATTGCCGTGTTTTTTGGCGAAGGCCTCCGGGCTCTCATACCGGTCCTTTGCACTGCTGATTACGGACAGAACGTTCTTAGGCGGAAAAGCCTTGTCGTCCAGGTTCAGCTCCTTCACAATGTCTTTCACGACGCGGCGGGAGTCGTCGGTATCGTAGATCGTAAAATCTTTATTGAAGCCGAGGCGGTCGATATCCCGCCGCAGAATGCGGACGCAGGCGGAGTGGAAGGTGGAGGCCCAGATATCGTTTGCCTGTGGGCCTAAACGCGCCGCAAGGCGGTCTTTCAGTTCGCCGGCGGCCTTGTTGGTGAAGGTGATGGCGATGATCTCCCAGGGCTTGGGTACGTCCACCGCGCAGAGCCGGCGGGCACGGGCCTGCTCAAGATCATCCGGCTGGGCCGGAAAATTTTCCAGAAACGTCAAATCCTCTTCCGACGCGTCCTCCGGTACTGTGGGAGAGTCGCTGCCCCGGCCGTAGGTCAGGAGGTTGTACACCCGCTGGATCAGAACGGTGGTCTTGCCGCTCCCGGCTCCCGCCAGCAGCAGGAGGGGACCTTCGGTTGTCATGGCCGCTTTGCGCTGCATGGGGTTCAGCCGCTGGAGGTCTTGTGCGATCACCGCCTGCCGGGCAGCGATGTAACGCTGGTTAAAGTCGCTCATATCAGGTACCATGCCTTTCTGTATCTTGGATATCAAATCGAACTCAAGTATAACGGAAAGCAGGGCGGGTTTCAAGATGTTTGACGAAAATGGGAGGGCATTTTCGATTACACAGCGCATCAAAATCATGGAAAACACAAAGGCTTCTGTACAAAAACCATGGAAGGTGTTATAATCAACGTACAGAATATGGAAGGAAATCAGGAGGGATTACATGAAAAAACTTGTGTCTATGCTGCTGGCAGCGGTCTTGAGCGCAGCGCTGGCCCTGCCCGTCTGCGCTGCGGAAGCGAAAAAGGTCAACACCTACACGCCTGGGCAGTTCACCGATGTACCCCCGGGAAGCTGGTGCGCAGACCATGTAAAAACCGCATATGAATATGGCATTATGGGCGGCAAGAGCAATACTTATTTCGACACAGAGGGGAACGTCACCATAGCCCAAGCGGTGGTGATGGCTTGCCGTATCCATAGCTTTTTCTGCGACGAAAGCCCAGCGCTGCCAACAGGTTCCGGAACACCGTGGTACCAGCCGTATGCGGATTATGCGGTTGCGCACCAGTTCCTCGATTTTGGGGGCATGGGCGAAGCGGAGTTCAACCTGCCGATTGACCGCGCCGATTTTGCCGGTTCCCTCTGGGCGGCGATGCCGGACGAAGCTCTCACGGCCATAAACCGTGTGGAGGACAATGCGATCCCGGATGTTCCGGCGAGCATGGGGGATGCGGAGGCGATCTATACACTGTACCGTGCAGGCATTCTGACCGGGAGCGATGCTAAGGGCACCTTTGGCCCTTACAGCAGCATTACCCGCGGCGCGGCTGCCGCGCTGGCAGGCCGTGCGGTGGACCCGTCGCTGCGGAAGCAGATTACATTAGAGGCAGCGCCCTTCACACCGGTACCAATGAAGCAGCTGGCGAATTTGAAAAGTCTTCAGCGGAAGGCCAGCGACGCCGAGTTAACCCAAGCATACAACGCGGCGGTGGAGTTGGTGACGCCGTTGGCGAACCTGCCGCGGGAAGATCAGCTCTATGGCATTGCGGTGGCGCTGCGGGCGATGTTTGAGAACGGCATGAGCTATTCCAGCGATTCGCCGCATTATAATGATCCATATGGCTATTTCATCCTAGGCGTGGCGTCCTGTGCGGGCTGCACACGCGCTACAGGGCTATGCCTCAATATTTTGGGGATACCCTATGAGCATGTGAATGAAAACCAGTATACCCATCAATGGTGCCGGGTGAACATCAGCGGGACCTATTGGATTTGCGATGCGTACGGTCTCTACTGTGGTCCAGAGCCTGCACCGTATAAGCATCCATACCTGTAACATGGCGTGTTGAAAGGGACAGCCCCGCCTAGTCAGCTAGGCGGGGCCATACTTTTTTGTATTCGCAAATGTATGATGTCCAATACCGCGCCGCCGACAGCAAAAGAAGCGCCGAACCAACAGCGGCCCCCGCACCAGCGATAGCGGAAGGAGAGGCACGCCAAATCAGCATGGACTTCTCGTGTCCTACCGATAGGCGCCATAGGATTCCACCGGGCTGAGAACGCCCCCGCGGGGCGTCTTTTTCTCTTTTGGACCGTGAACGGCCCGTTTTCTCTTTTTCTTCGCCAAGAAAAAGAGAAAATGGGGGGTTCAAACCTCCCAGCTGTGGGAATGGCTGAAAACAAAACTTTGACGGGAGTGGATAGGTGTGATAGAATAAAAAAGCCCGCTGCGGGCAGGAAAAGAAGGGAGGGACGCCTATGCAGCGTCCGTTGGCGGACGAGATCCGTCCGAAGACATTGGACGAAGTGGTGGGACAACGGCACTTATTGGCCCCCGGGGCCGTCCTGCGCCGCTTGATTGAGGCGGGCACCGAGGCAAATATGGTGTTCTATGGCCCCTCCGGCACCGGGAAAACCACAATCGCCAACTTGATTGCCGAAAAAACACACAAAGCCCTCTACCGCCTCAACGCAACCACCGCTTCCCTGCAAGATATCAAAAACGTGATCGCTGATGTGGATACCCTTATGGCACCCGGCGGTATCCTGCTGTACCTGGACGAAATCCAATACTTCAACAAAAAACAGCAGCAAAGCTTGCTGGAATTCATGGAAAACGGGAAACTGACCTTGATTGCCTCCACTACCGAAAACCCGTATTTCTATGTATACAGCGCCTTGCTGTCCCGCAGCACCGTGTTTGAATTCAAAGCCGTGCCGCCGAAAGAGGCAGAGCCGGCGGTTCTGCGGGCGCTGGAAATCGAAAAAGCTCGCGCCCCCTTGGAATGGGAACCGGGCCTGCCGCTGCAAATCGCAACCGCCTGCGGCGGCGATGTGCGCAAAGCGGTCAACGCCGTGGAGCTCCTATGCGGAGCGGCGGTTTTGCAGGACGGCGTGCGCCGCCTCTCCTGCGCAGACGCGGAACAGGTTTCCCAGCGCAGCGCGATGCGCTACGATAAAGGAGGCGACGCCATGTACGACATCGCCTCTGCCCTTATGAAATCCCTTCGGGGCAGCGACCCCGACGCCGCCCTCCATTACCTGGCGCGGTTCTTGGAGGCCGGCGACCTGGTGACGCCTTGCCGCCGCTTGCTCTGCTCCGCCAGCGAGGATGTGGGTATGGCGTACCCGCAAGCCGTAGCCATCGTGAAAGCCTGCGTCGATACGGCTATGCAGCTGGGACTTCCGGAGGCACAGCTGCCGCTGGCCCAGGCGGCCGTGCTGCTGGCGACTGCCCCGAAATCTAACAGTATCACCGAAGGCATCGGTAAAGCACGCGCCGATGTGCGGGCAGGCCGCACAGGCGATGTGCCGCGGCAGCTCCAAAACGTCCACGCAGATACCACTGGGTTCGACAGCCGGCAGCATTACCTGTACCCCCATAATTTCCCAGGCCATTGGGTTGCCCAACAGTATCTGCCCGACGCATTGAAGGATGTACGCTACTACGAGTGGGGCGAGAACAAAACCGAACAGGCAGCAAAGGCTTACTGGGAGAAAATCAAGGGGCCTGGGAAGTGAAAACCGTCTGCACCGGCTCCCTTTCGTAGTTCGGCGGCGAGAACACCCAGCGGTCCAGAACGCCGTCGGTGATTTGGTACCGCAGCGGCTCCGGCTCCGACAGGGGCGGCAGCTTTTCAATTACCTGCAATTTCACCTTCATCCGCTCCGGACGGATGCTCTTGATGTAAACCGATACGCCGTTTCCAGGCTCCAGGCATTCCTTGGCGTCCGCAAGGCCGGACAGGTTCGGCGCAAGCTCAATAAAACTGCCGTATTCCTTGACGCTCCGAACCGTGCCGCGAACTGTCTCGCCTGGACGGAAACGGCTGGCATTTTCCATCCAGGTCCCCAACAGCTCCCGGTGGGTCAGGGTGATGCGGCGCTGCTCTTTGTCGAACGCTTTGACCGCCGCTAAAACCTTCTGCCCTACCAGGAACCGTTCTTTCGGATGGGAAATGCGGGAGATGGAGATATGTTCAATTGGCAGCATGGCGACAATGCCGCAGCCAATGTCCAGGAAAGCGCCAAAAGATTCCAGCCGCGTCACCCGGCAGGCCAGCACAGCCCCAGGCGTCAGGTTCTGCAAAAAGTGCTCCATGGCTTTCTCCTGAGCCGCCCGGCGGGACAGCCAGGCAACCGGCGCGCCCTTCCCGTCGGCTTCCAACGCCGTGACGGTGAAACAGGTCTGCTTCCCGACCCGGGACAATACGGCAATGTCCCGGCTGGAACCGCTGATCCAGGGGGCAACGGCTTCTTGACGGGGAATCCGGCCTTCTATGCCCTCCAAAGACAAGTACAGGGTGTGGTCTGCGCCGCAGCGCTGGGCAGGCGCTTCTAAGATGGCGCCGCTTTCCAGGGCCTCCCGTAAATCGGTGAGAGAACAGGCGGATGGGGGACGGGAGCCCTCCGGCGGGTAAAGATAATTTTCCGGCATGATTGATCGCATCCTATCTGCCGCTGACTGCGGCAATAACATTGATAAAACCAATATATGCAGCAAACGGAACCGGATTGACAGGAGGCGCGTATGGAACTGCATTTACACGACCGGGTGGAACTGAAAAAACCCCACCCCTGCGGGAGCTGCCAGTGGGAAATCCTGCGGGTGGGGATGGACATTAAACTGCGCTGCCTGGGGTGCGGACATGAATTGATGCTCCCACGCAGTAAGGCAGAGAAAAGCATCCGGAAGATACTGGAAAAGGAGGGGCCGGCATGAACAGTAACCTGAAGCGGGCAGTGGCGATGGCCTTAGCGTTAATCCTGGTGTTAGCGCTGGTTGCGTCGCTAATTCTGCCGTACATTGGATAAATCAGAAAACTAACAAAAGGACGGCGAAACGCCGTCCCTTTGCTTATTCCAATACCGGAAGTTTTTGGTCGAGCTGGAAAAAAGTGAAGGTTCCAGACCCCAGGAGTACGCCGCCAGGACCCGTGACGCGAGCCTCAAAAACAGAAATCGTTTTCCCGTGCCGGACTTCTTGGGCCTCAGCAGCGAGGGTATCACCGGGGCGGGCACTTTTAAAAAAATTGTAGGAGGCGTTAACGGTGACTGCCATATAGCCGTGGGCGGCCATTGCAGAGCCGCAGGCATTGTCGGCCATGGCAAAGTATACGCCGCCATGAGGTACGTTCAGCGGGTTCAAATCCTCTGGCTGAACCGTTTTGACAACTTTGGCGTACCCGGCGCGCAGTTCCTCCAAAATAATGCCGTGGCTTTGGGCGTATGGATTGCATTGGTTGCGGTATGCTTTCAGTTTTTCATAATCCATGGTCCAATCCTCCTTTTCCCTATTGTACTGGTTTCCACGGAGGCCGTCAATATGAAAAGCAAGCTTACTGTTGATCTTTCCCGTTTGTGTCAAGAGAACGCAGATAGTCTCGCAAAATGAGATTGATACAGGAGGAAAGAGCACGGTCATCTTCAATTGCTAGAACACGAAGCTTTTCAACGATTTCTACGTCTAAGGTGAGTGAGACGTTAATTTTCAAAGGTTTTTCAGAAGCCATTACTATCACCTCTATTTTGTTTTAATATAGGATAACATTATTTTGTATACCATATTGACAAAAGCTATATAATAATATAAACTAATATTTAATAATATTTATAGTTATATGAGGTGAGTCATTATGGCTCGATACGATAAAAAATACCAAACGGATTATTTTCAAATGATGTACATTGTGACAACAAGCGGGATTGTGTCGGCATTGAAATCTTTGGAAGAAGGCAATTTGGAGAAGATGGCAGAGACTCTTGAAACGATATTAAAACTTGAAAATATCTTGGTAGAGGAATGGGAAGAAGAGGTGAAAAAGGAGGAGAAAAAGGAGGGGAAAAAGCCAGAAAAAGGGGAAGAAAACAACCTGTGCCGCGGCAGCGACAGCGGAGATAGACGCTGAAGCAAATCAGTGTGGTCTTCTTCGCTTTCAATGGCAGGTACTGTAAGATTCCACCGGACTTGAGACGCCCCGCAGGGCGTCTTTTTCTCTTTTGGACCGTCCACGGCCCGTTTTCTCTTTTTCATCGCCAAGAAAAAGAGAAAATGGGGGGTGGAACCCCCCTCCCAGCCATGGGAATGGCGGAAAACACGCACCCGCAGGAGCCGGTGCGTGTTTTTTTGTGAAAAAAATGAAAAAAATGTGGAACCCCTCTTTCCAAACACATAAAAATACGGTAAAATAAGCGTGATATTCTGGATGAAAATGGACAAGGACAAGGGAGGTCATGCTATGGGAAAGCCGGTCTACCGCCGGGTACTGCTGAAAATCAGCGGCGAAGCGCTGGCGGGGGAAAAACATACCGGGCTGGATTTTGAGGTGATTGGCCAGGTGTGCGATGTGGTGAAGGAATGCCTCGACCTGGGGGTACAGGTGGGAGTGGTCGTCGGCGGCGGAAACTTCTGGCGGGGCGTGAAGGACGGCGGAGGCCGTATGGAACGGAGCCGCGCCGACCAGATGGGAATGCTGGCAACTGCGCTCAACTGCCTCGCCGTTGCGGATGTGTGCGAACAAAAGGGAATCCCCGTGCGGGTGCAGACGGCCATCGAGATGCGTTCAATGGCGGAGCCTTACATCCGCTCAAAGGCAATCCGGCATCTGGAAAAGGGGCGCGTGGTCATCTTCGGCTGCGGTACCGGCAACCCCTATTTCTCCACAGATACCGCCGCCGTGCTGCGGGCTGCGGAAATCGGCGCGGAAGTCATCCTGCTGGCAAAAAATGTGGACGGCGTGTACAGCGCGGACCCCGTGAAGGACCCTAACGCAGTCAAATACGACAGCATCAGTTATAATGACGTGCTGGCGCGGCACTTGATGGTCATGGATTCGACCGCTACCTCCCTTTCTATGGATAACCATATCCCTGTGCTGCTCTTCGCCCTCAAGGACCCGCAGAATATCGTCCGGGCCGTGTGCGGGGAAAAGGTCGGCACCATCGTCAGCGAATAACCCCCTATCCATTCTTGCAATCATTTTGGAAGGAGCTTTGCATTATGTTAAAAGATGAGTACAAGGTCTATGAGGAAAAGATGAAAAAAAGTATCGACTCCGTCGTCGCGGACTTCGATTCCGTGCGCGCCGGCCGCGCCAATGCCGGCGTGCTGGCCCGTATCATGGTCGATTACTACGGCAGCCCTACCCCCATCCAGCAGATCGCCGGCGTCTCATCCCCAGACGCCCGTACCCTCCTGATTGCCCCCTTCGATTCTTCCGCGCTGAAGAACATCGAAAAAGCAATCCAAAACTCGGACCTGGGCATCCATCCCCAGAACGACGGCAGGAACATCCGCCTCTCCTTCCCGCAGCTGACGGAGGAACGCCGTAAAGAACTGGTGAAGCAAATCCGTAAGTACGCGGAGAACGGCAAGGTCGCCGTGCGGAACATCCGCCGGGATGCGATGGACAACTTCAAAAAGCAGGAAAAGAAGTCGGAAATCACGGAAGATGAACTGAAGCAGGCTGAGAAGGATTTGCAGAAGCTTACCGACGAGAGCTGCAAGAAATTGGATGAGCTGCTGGCGAAAAAAGAAAAGGATTTGATGGCGGTCTGATGGCAGAATGGAACAATGGGGCGGGGCGGACGGCAGAGCCGCCCCGTCCGTCGCGTCCCGACGGGACCGTGCCGGGGCATATTGCAATCATCATGGACGGCAACGGCCGCTGGGCTACCCGTCGGGGGCTTCCGCGTACGGCCGGGCATAAGGCGGGGGCGGAAACCTTCCGCCGAATCGCAACCTATTGTAAGAATATCGGGGTCAAATATCTGACCGTCTACGCCTTTTCTACGGAAAATTGGAAGCGGTCAGAGATGGAAGTCGCTGCCATCATGGCGCTGCTGAAACGGTATCTGCTGGAAGCCGTAGAAACGATGGAGCGGGATCACATCCGCCTGCACTTCTTCGGCGACATGACGCCGATTTCGCCCGAGCTGCGGGCCTTGGCCAGAGAAACCGATGAGATTACGGAACACCTTTCCAAAGACGACTTCCAGGCCAACGTCTGCCTGAATTACGGCGGGCGGAACGAGATTCTCCGAGCGGTGTGGCAGTTTGCGGAGGACTGCGCCAAGGGGATACGGGATCCATGGGACATGGACGAGGAAGAGTTTTCGTTCTATCTGGACTCCCGCGGAATTCCAGACCCAGAGCTGATTATCCGGCCCGGCGGAGAACAGCGGTTGAGCAATTTTCTGCTGTGGCAGTCCGCCTATTCGGAGCTGTATTTCACAGACACCCTCTGGCCAGACTTTGACGAAGCGGAGCTTGACCGGGCGATTGCAAGCTACCAGAAACGGGACCGCCGGTTTGGCGGAGTGAAGAAATAAGCGAGGATTTTGCAATATGGGTTTCTTTTCTTTTTTATCGAGCCTTTTCGGCGGCAGTAAGGGCGCCGGCGAAACTGGCGGCAGTCCGTCGGAACAGCTGGGCAGCTACTTGGGGAAAAATCTTCCCCAAAGTTATGTTCAATCGAAAAAATACGCCGTTTCCATCCAAGAAACAGGCGGCGTTTACGACGCGAAAATAACGCTGGATATGCTGGCGGACGGTTCGGACTACAACGGCTACGGGGACGATAACTACCGGGAATTGGCGGAGCTGGAAGGGGGCTATATCCTGACAGAGTGCATTGCGAATCCGCCTGTGACAACGAACTTTACGTTAGAATTGGTCTTCAGTGGCGGGCGCGTGATTACAGTGGAAAAGCGGGCTGGACAGACGGTCGGGTTCCTGACGGCCCAGGGCCTGCGGCAGCAAATCGCGTTCTGACGGACGCTCCGCCGCGAAGCCGGAGACGGGCCTCCGAGAGAAAGGACAGGGATTCCTATGAAATCGAGAATTCTGGTGGCGGCCATCGGCGTGCCGGTGTTGCTGTATGTGGTATTGGCGGGGCCTCCGCTGTTGATGATGGCGGCGCTGTGCCTTCTGGCGGGCATCGGGGCCATGGAATTGCAGCAGTGCGTCAGCGGCGTGAAACGGAGCGAACTGGTGGGTATGAGCGCCATTGGGGCGGTTTTTACGGTGGGATGGTACTACGACCGCCCAGACCAGGCTGCCGTGCTGTTTCTGCTGGAAGTCCTGGTGTTTTTCGGCTTTGCCATCCGAAAAGGCGGTGAATTCAAATTCCAGCAGATTGCAGCGGGACTGGGAGGCGGTATTTTTATTGGTTATTCGTTCGCCGCGTTTCTCCGCATGGACGCCGCTGGGCTTCACCGCGCTTACCTGCTCCTGCCGTTCCTCCTGAGCTTTGCTTGTGACACATTCGCCTTTTTTGCGGGTTTGAGTTTTGGAAGACACAAACTTGCGCCAAAGGTCAGCCCCAAAAAGACCATAGAGGGTTCCGTTGGGGGCCTTGTGGGAAATGTTGCCTGTGGATTGCTGTTTGTGTGGGTGATGGGACGCTTTTTCGGCGGCTGCGTGATTGGATATGGACCGATGGCGCTTATGGCTTTGGCCTGCGGGGTAGTGGCGCAGGTCGGCGACTTGAGCTTTTCCCTGATCAAACGCGAATTCGGTGTGAAGGATTATGGGCGCATTTTCCTGGAGCACGGCGGCGTGCTGGACCGCTTTGACAGCGTGCTGTTTGTTGCTCCTGCAGTTGAGATTATTTTCCGGTTTTTGGCATAGGATAGAGATATGAGTAAAACAATTTCAATTTTGGGCTCCACAGGTTCCATCGGCCGCCAGACGCTGGAGGTCGCGGAACAGCTGGGGCTGCATGTGGCAGCTCTGACTGCCCATACGAATGCGGAGCGGATGGAGGAACAGGTGCGCAAATTCCGGCCCAGCCTGGCGGTCATGACCGACGAGGCTGCGGCCCGTGACCTTGCCATCCGCTTGGCCGACACGGAAACAAGGGTCCGGGGCGGCACAGAGGCCCTTTCTGAGGCGGCAGTGTGGCTGCCGGTAGATACGGTTGTAACGGCAGTCGTAGGTATGGTGGGTCTGGGGCCGACGCTGGCCGCTATCCGGGCGAAGAAGCGGATTGCGCTTGCCAATAAAGAGACGCTGGTCTGTGCCGGGGAACTGGTGATGGACGCGGCGGATACATACGGCGCGGAGATTGTGCCGGTGGATTCCGAGCATTCGGCCATTTTCCAATGCCTCCAAGGCAGCGCCGAGCGGCAGGAGATCCGGCGCTTGATTTTAACCTGCTCCGGCGGGCCGTTTTATGGCATGAGCCGGGAAGAAGTGGGCAAAATGACAAAGGCGGACGCTCTGCGGCATCCAAACTGGACAATGGGCCCGAAGATCACAGTGGACTGCTCGACGCTGATGAACAAGGGCCTGGAAGTGATCGAGGCCATGCGGCTGTACCGTCTGCCGCTGGAACAGGTCCATGTGGTGATCCACCGGCAGAGCATCGTTCACTCCCTGGTGGAATTCCGGGACGGGGCAGTCCTGGCCCAATTGGGGACGCCGGATATGCGCCTGCCCATCCGTTACGCCATGACGTACCCGGAACGGAAGGAGAGTCCGGCGGAACCGCTGGACCTGCTGGCCTGCCCGCCGCTGACGTTTGCAGAACCGGACCGGGAGGCGTTCCCGTGCCTGGCCCTGGCGGAAGCGGCGGCAGTAAAGGGCGGAACATCCTGCGCCATCCTGAATGCCGCGAACGAGGAGGCTGTGCGCCTGTTCCTGGAAGAGCGGGTCGGTTTTTCCGACATCTTCCGCCTGACCGAACGGGCATTGGCAGCGGTGCCGGCAAAGAAGAACCCGTCGCTGGAAGAAATTCTCGCGGCGGACGCCGCGGCGCGGCGGTCGGTCAAGGCCGGTTTGTAGGGCAGGTAATACCCATGAATGGGTTATAATTGATTATCAATGATAAAGAGGGCGTTTCCATGAAGATCGTCTATATCCTTGCGGCAATTTTAATTTTCGGCGTGCTGATCGCCGTCCATGAGCTGGGCCATTTCCTGGCGGCAAAGCTCTGCGGCGTGCGGGTCAACGAGTTTTCCATCGGTATGGGTCCCCTGCTTTGGAAGAAGGAGGGGGAGGAAACCCGTTACACCCTGCGGCTGCTGCCTATCGGCGGCTTCTGCGCGATGGAAGGGGAGGATGAGGACACTGGCGACCAGCGGTCGTTTGTCCGGCAGGGGTTTTGGAAAAAATTTGTCATCCTGGCCGCGGGCGCGTTTATGAATTTCCTGACAGGCGTCCTAGTCCTGCTGATCCTGTTCGGCGGCGCGTCGGCGTTCTATGTGGATCAGATTGCAGGCTTCGCGGAGGGATTCCCCTTGGAGGGGGAAAACGGCTTGATGGTGGGAGACGTAATCTACAAGATAGACGGTTACCGGACCTATCTCCACGGGGACGCCTCTTTGTTCTTGCGGTATAACGACGGCAAGGGGGTTGATCTGGTGGTCATCCGTGACGGCGAGAAAATCTCCCTGAAAGATTTCCCCATGTACCGCAGCACGTATGAGGGCCAGCCGGAACGGTTTGGCCTGAGTGTCGGTGTGAAAGAGGTCCCGGCAACGTTTTTTACGAAAATCCAATACGCATGGTATCAAGCGGTTGATTTTGTACAGTTAGTATGGTTCAGTTTGGTGCAGCTTGTTACCGGCAACGCTGGGATGAACGATTTGAGCGGGCCGGTTGGCATCGTGTCGACGATTACGGAAGTCGGCGAGGCCTCCGCCACGGTGCGGATCGCGGTGGAAAACATCGCCTATTTTGCCGCGTTGATCGCGGTAAACCTGGCGGTTATGAACCTGCTGCCCATTCCGGCCCTGGACGGCGGGCGTATTTTCTTCCTGGCTGTGGACGCGGCGGCGATGGCCTTGTTCCGCCGGAAGGTGCCGGAGAAGTATCAGGCGGCGGTGAATATGGCGGGCTTTGTGGTGCTGATGGGCTTTATGCTGCTGGTGACGGTCCATGATGTGTTCAGGCTCTTTCAATAGGAGGCAGGAATGACAAAACGGTTGTATGTAGGTACAGTGCCTGTGGGCGGCGGCTCGCCGGTGTCCATCCAGTCGATGTGCAATACGAAAACAGACGACATTCCCGCCACCGTTGCCCAGATCAAGCGGCTGGAGGCTGCCGGATGTGAGATCATCCGCGTGGCCATCCCCGACCAGGCGGCGGCGGAAGCGGTGGACAAAATCAAGGAACAGATTGCCATTCCCCTGGTTGCTGACATCCATTTCAATTACAAATACGCCCTTGCCTGTGCGGAACGGGGCATCGACGCCATCCGCATCAATCCCGGCAACATCGGCGGGGAGGAGAAGGTCCAGGCAGTCGCCGACGTCTGCCGGGCGCGTAAAATCCCCATACGCGTGGGCGTCAATGGCGGTTCGCTGGAAAAGGAACTGCGGGCAAAATACGGCGGCGTGACGGCGGAAGCATTGGTGGAGAGCGCTTTGGGGCAGGTGCGGCTGCTGAACAAATTTGATTTTGACGATATCTGCATTTCCGTCAAGTGCTCCGATGTGCCGCTGACCATTGCGGCTTACCGCCTGCTGAGCGAGCGGGTGGATTACCCGCTGCATTTGGGCGTGACGGAGGCGGGTACACCGTCTATGGGGATGGTGAAATCCGCCATGGGCATTGGCGGTCTGCTGTGCATGGGGATTGGCGATACCATCCGCGTGACGCTGACTGCCGACCCGGTGGAAGAAATCTATGCTGCCCACAAGATCCTGAAAGCGGCGGGGCTGCGGAAGGAAGGCGTGAATCTCATAGCCTGCCCTACCTGCGGCCGGACGCGGATCGACCTGATTCCAATGGCCGAGGAAGTGGAACGGCGGCTGTCCGGCTGCAAGAAACCGATTACGGTTGCCGTTATGGGCTGCGCTGTGAACGGTCCCGGAGAAGCTGCCGCTGCCGACATCGGCATTGCGGGCGGCAAGGGCGAAGGATTGTTGTTCCGGAAGGGGAAAATCCTGTACAAAGTTCCCCAGGAGCGGTTAGTCGACGCGCTGATGGAGGAAATCGAAAAGCTGTAACGTATCTACATAGAGGGGACGGGTGCGTCTCCGGAAATACGGAACAAAAGGGAGAACATCATGTCGAAAAATATCCCATTTTTTGAAATGTTCGCTGAATTGAAGGTATCCGCTGAGCTGCGTCTGCGACTGGCGGGGACGGAGGTTACACATGCCTGGATTGACCTGACGGACAAGTCAATCCGCATGGATCTGAATACGAAGAACGAACTCGCGGAGGAAGAGATTCAGCACGTAAAAGACGCGCTTTGTGTGACCTATGGTTTTGTGTCGGCAGAGCTTGCAATCCAATACGATGCGCCCCCGCCTCCGCCCGCGCCTGCGCCGTCTAAGAGCAATGGGAAGCCGGTGAAAAAGACGGGTAAGATCCTGATGGGAAACGCCATCAAAGGCAAGGTGATTCCTATGGAAGGCTTGAATGTGAAGATGGGCACCGTTACAGTGGCCGGCAAGGTGTTTTCTGTCGACTTCCGGGAAAAGCGCCAGCCAGGGATGTGGTGGGCGAGCTTTGAAATGACAGACGGCACAAACTCCGTTACCGTGGAGAAAAGTGCCGCAGCTAAGGAGGCCCAATCCTTACAGGCGTCGATCTCACCGGGGATGTGGCTGTGTGTGCAGGGCCGGATGGAACCAACCTATGATGGAAAGGATATCCAGCTGGCCCCCCAGCATATCAATGTGATCGAGCATGAAGAGCGGCAGGACCATGCGCCGGTCAAGCGGGTGGAGCTGCATCTGCATACGAAAATGAGCAATATGGACGCTCTTACCGACGTGAAAGAAGTCATCAAGGAGGCCATCCGCTGGGGCCACCCGGCCATTGCCATCACCGACCATGGGGTTGCCCAGGCTTTCCCCGATGCTTGGCACGCTGCTGGGGACAAAATCAAAATCCTCTATGGTATTGAGGGGTACTTCATCAACAATTTGGACGACCGGATCGCTGTCCATGGCGGTTTGGACTGCGGGCTGGAAGATGAAATCGTTTGCTTCGACATCGAGACCACCGGGCTGAAGGTCGACCGGGAGGAGATCACGGAGATCGGCGCGGTGGTGCTGAAAAACGGAGAGGTCTGCGAGCGTTTCCAGACGTTCGTCAACCCAGACAAACCTCTGACGCCGGAAATCGTAGGGCTTACAGGCATTACGGACAGTATGCTCAAGGACGCGCCAAAACCGGCGGAAGCGTTGGCAGAGTTTTTGCAATTCGTCAACGGCCGGCCCCTGGCGGCGCATAACGCGGAGTTTGACATTGGCTTCATCCGGGCAGGGTGCCGGAAAGCGGGTCTGGAGTTCCAGCCGACTTACATAGATTCCCTGATCCTGGCGCAGAACCTGCTGCCGGAATTGGGCAAGTACAAACTGGATATCGTCGCGGAGCATCTGGACCTGCCGGCGTTCAACCACCACCGCGCCAGCGATGACGCGGCGACGGTGGCCTATATGCTGATCCCGTTTTGGAGAATGCTCCATGAGAAAGGCGTTGACACCCTCCAGGGCGTCAACCAGGAGATGGAGAAGCTGCGGCCCTTGGGGAGCAAGACGAACCGGTTCCCCAAACATATCATCCTTCTGGCGCGGAACAAAACCGGGCTGAAAAACCTGTACCAAATGATTTCCGCCTCAAACCTGCAATATTTTAAGCGGGTTCCGATTATTCCCAAAAGTCTTTTAAAGGAGCACCGAGAGGGTGTGATTGTCGGCTCTGCCTGCGAGGCGGGGGAGCTGTTCCAGGCGATCAAAGATCATAAGGATTGGGCGGAACTGAAACGCATCGCGGATTTTTACGACTATCTGGAAATCCAGCCGCTTTGCAACAACCGCTTTATGCTGCGGAATGGAGACGTGCAGTCCGAGGAGGACCTGCGGGAGTACAACCGCATAGTCGTTCGCCTGGGGGAAGAGCTGGGCAAACCCGTCTGCGCCACTGGCGACGTCCACTTCCGGGAACCGGAGGACGAGGTGTACCGGCATATTCTGCTGGCGTCCAAAAAATTCCCTGACGCCAACGAACCTCTGCCGATCTATTTCAAGACGACGGAGGAGATGCTGGCAGAATTTTCCTACTTGGGGGAGGAAAAGGCGTACGAGGTCGTGGTGGAGAACACCCGGCTGATCGCCGATCAGGTGGAGACCTTTGAGCTGCTCCCAAAGGAGCTGTTCCCGCCCAAGCTGGAAAACTCGGAGGAGGACTTGAACCGCTTGGTTTGGGAAAAGGTCCACCGGCTTTACGGCGACAACCCGCCGCAGCTGATCGTTGACCGCCTGAATGTGGAGCTGGGCGGCATCCTGGGGAAGTATGACGTGGTGTACATGTCGGCCCAAAAGCTGGTGCAGCGGTCGCTGGAAAACGGCTATCTGGTAGGTTCCCGAGGTTCCGTAGGGTCGTCGCTGGCGGCATACATGTCCGGCATTACGGAGGTCAACTCCCTGCCGCCCCATTACCGCTGCCCAAAATGTAAAAACAGCGAGTTCATCCAGGACGGCTCCTACGGCTGCGGCGCGGATATGCCGGATAAGGTCTGCCCCGTCTGTGGGACAGCGTATGAAAAAGATGGGTTTGACATCCCCTTCGAGACCTTCCTGGGATTCGGCGGCGGCAAGGTGCCGGATATCGATTTGAACTTCTCCGGCGAGTACCAGGCCCAGGCCCACCGCCATGCCATTGAGATGTTCGGCGAAACGCAGGTGTTCCGTGCGGGTACCATCGGTACGCTGGCGGACAAGACCGCTTATGGGTTCGTCCGGAAATACCTGGAAGAAAACGGCATCACTGCCGGCCGGGCGGAGGAGAATCGTTTGACCCAGGGGTGTGTCGGAGTGCGCCGGACGACGGGACAGCATCCCGGCGGATTGGTGGTCGTCCCGGCGGATAAGAGTATGGAGGATTTCTGCCCCGTCCAGCACCCGGCGGACGCCGACGACTCCGACACGATTACAACCCATTTTGAATACCACTCTATGGAGGACAACCTCCTCAAGCTGGACATGCTTGGACACGATGATCCCACCATGGTCCGCATGATGCAGGACCTGACCGGTGTGGACCCGCAGAAAATCCCGCTGGACGACCCGGACACCATGTCCATTTTTACCTCCAGCAAGGTGCTGGGCTATGAGAACGATGACGTGTTAGGCCCCACAGGCGCAGTGGCGATCCCGGAGTTCAACACCCGCTTCACCCGGCAGATGCTGATTGATACGCAGCCGAAAGATTTTAATACGCTGGTCCGCCTCTCCGGTTTCTCCCACGGCACGGATGTGTGGCTGGGCAACGCTCGGGAACTGATCGTCAGCAAAACGGCCAGCGTTTTGGAAACCGTAGGATGCCGCGACGATATCATGCTCTACCTGATCTCCAAAGGCTTGGACCCGAAAATGAGTTTTAAGATTATGGAGTCCGTGCGGAAGGGGAAGGTGAAAAAAGGCGGTTTCGAGCCCGGTTGGGAGGAGGCCATGCGGGAGCATGACGTGCCGGCGTGGTACATCGATTCCCTGGCAAAGATCGGCTACCTGTTCCCGAAGGCCCACGCGGTCGCCTATGTCATGATGGCTTTCCGGATCGCCTGGTATAAGGTCCATGAGCCGCTGGCGTTTTATGCGACTTTCTTCTCCGTCCGGGCAAAGGCTTTCGATGCGGAAATCTGCTGCGCGGGCAAAGATGCCGTGAAGAAGAAAATCCATGAGATCGAGAACAATAAAGGCGCCACCGCGGTGGAACAGTCCCTGATGACGACGCTGGAGGTTTGCTACGAGTTCTACCTCCGGGGCTTCCACTTTGAATCCATCGACATCTACCAATCCGAGGCCACCAAGTTCGTGATTACCGAAAACGGCCTGCGGCCGCCGTTCACCACCGTCCATGGCTTGGGCGAGGCGGCGGCGCTGGATACTGTGGAAAAACGGAAGGGTAAAGAGTTCATCTCGATTGAAGAATTCGCCATGTGCTGCAACAAGCTGTCCAAAACGCATGTCGAGCAGCTGAAGAAGCTGGGGGCGTTTGCGGGATTGGCCGAGACCAGCCAGATCACGTTGTTCTAAAATGACGGCTCTATGGATTGCTTCTTGTGAAGTTTTCCAGTAGATTTTGCCGGCGAACTGTTGTACAATCATTTTACTGTTTTTGAAAGGAGCTTATGGATTATGCTGAGCGAAAAAGTTGCCGCACTGCTGAACGAGCAGGTCAACAAGGAGTTTTATTCTGCTTACCTTTACCTGGACTTCTCCAACTACTTTGAGGCCCGGGGACTCGACGGCTTTGCCAACTGGTACAAAATTCAGGCCCAGGAGGAACGGGACCACGCAATGCTGTTCTACCAGTACCTCCAGAACAACAATGCAAAAGTGACCTTGGAAGCCATTGCCAAACCGGACAAGGTGCTGGACAGCGATATGACCGTGTTGAAGTGTGGGTTAGAACATGAGCTGTATGTTACCGGGCTGATCAACGACCTGTATGCCGCCGCCTATGAGGTGAAGGATTTCCGCACGATGCAGTTCCTGGACTGGTTCGTCAAGGAACAGGGCGAGGAAGAGACCAATGCAAACGACTTGATCTCCAAAATGGAGCTGTTTGGCTCCGACCCTAAGAGCCTGTACATGCTCAACAGCGAGCTGGCTGGACGGACATACAACGCGCCGTCCCTGACCCTGTAAGCGGCTATGCAGTACAGCCTGACCGCCGCGGAAATTTTAAAACGTCTGGGGTTTCAGGAACCGGTGGGACGGGAATACCTGAATGCGTTAAAGCAGGAATGCGGCATTCCGCTGCCCAGGGTTTATGAGGAATTTATGGAAGTTGCGGATAATTGTCTGCTCCTGTCCACCAGTGACATCTGGCCCGGACAGATGATTCCCTTTGAACAAAGGCCGTGTCTTCTGTACAGCCGCTTGTCGGAGGCGGAAAAGGCGCAGACTGGCGATTATTTGGAAATCGGCAGCGATTATGGGGCTGGGATTGTGACCTTCGGTATTCGCGTGGAGGATTTGGAGCAGGAGGACCCGCCGGTTTACTTACAGCATGAGGCGGAGCCGGTGACCCAGTGGCGGATTGCGTACGAAAAACTGTCTGGGTTCCTCCAGGAGGCGGTTTTGAACGCCCTGGCGCTGGTGGATTACGGCACCGCAGAGGAACAAGCGGGGGGATATGGCTGGGAATACACGGATTACCTTATGGAATATTGGGAGTCCCATGCGGAGGAGGATGGCGAAGAGGAGGAGGAAGATGGTTCCTTTGTCACGGAAGATACCCTGCTCCAGAAAGGGATAGATCCTTCCAAGGTGAAGTGGTACGAGTGCATAAACGGCGGTAAGACCTTCTGCTGTTATGACGAAGCGGCGGACGTGTTTTACACAGGCCGCTGGGACTGGGAGGAGGAAAATACCCTGTACACCATTGCCCGTACACACGCAGACGATTAACCCCTTGCAGCATTGGCTGAAACGGCGTGTAGACGAAAAGTCTATGCGCCGTTTTTGGGGATGGATGCGCAGAGTGTTGGTTTAAAGAAAAAGGGGGGCGGTATGTGAAGATTTTTATCATGATTGGCGCGGCGGTTTTGGGATTTATCAACCTGTTCATCCCCATCCTCCCAGTACACGAGGATGATGCAGACTGGATCGTCGACGGCAGTTATTTTGGCTATTTTTACGACGACGGATGCGAAGAAAAAGTCATGAACCAGTTTTTGGGCCTGGTGGAGGCGGAGGATTTCGACAGCATTTTCAGCATTTTTTCGGAAGAAGTGAAACGGAGCTGCTCCGCTGAGCTGGAAGAAGGAATCCCAGAGCTGGTAGAGTTTCTCAATAACCGTGTTACCTCCTGGGAGTATTCTGGCAGCTACAGCAACCGCGGCGGCGGCGCGGGCCCGGCCGACCGGACAATGCGGTTCCTGCTGCATACCGCAGAGGGGGTTTACCGCTTTACCATCCATGATTACATAGTATTCAGCTATGACAAAAAAACACCCTCCTCAAGGGCAGGCTTCCACAGCATCACGATTTTCCCCGAGGAGATGTTTGGGGAATATTTGGAGTTCTGTATGGGGAAGGATGGCGTTCACATTGTCTATCGGGCCGCGGGCGAAAATGAGGCGGCGGCCAAAGGCCGGGAGCTGATGGAGCAGTGGATGGAACTGTCCGCGGCGAAGGACGTTGACGGGTTTTATGAGCAGTTTGCGCCATCGGTAAAGAACGGCACAGGCATGGAGAGGCTTCCGGAGGAAATCCAGGAGCTGGAAGACATCCTGGGCAATCAGGTTACCTCTTGGGAGCCGCATTCCTGGACGCAGTACGACGAAACGGAGACATACGATCAACGAAGCTGTGAGGAATACTTTTTCGACCTGCATACAGAGGCGGCGGATTACTTTTGCGGCGTTTACTGGACGACCTACGATAAAAACCATGATGAAAACGTAGGACTGCAAAGTGTGTCGCTGTTCCTTTGGATGGAGGAGGACGAAGTGCGGGAAGCTCCCTTTGCGACCTACAGAGGCTTTTATGATGCCTGTACCGCTGGCCGGGAGAACCCAGGGGTTTCTATTATTTTGGAATACCCAACAGAATACGAGGAATAAGCAGAAACAAAGGCGGCATGGTTTTGAACCATACCGCCTTTTATGCACCTTGTTAACCTTCCAATTTAGCGCTGCACTTTGCCAGGAACTTTTCGTTCTGGATGACGGCGCGGGTATGCATCCCTTTCCCGATTGGGCCCTTCTCATCCCAAGCGGAGACCTTGAATTGCACCATCCGGCTGTTTTCCGAAACACCGGTGATTTCCGCCTCTGCCCAGACCTTCATGCCGATAGGGGTAGGGGCGTCGTGGCTGATATCCAGATGGGTGCCCACGCTGCCCTGTCCGTCTTCCAGGAAGGTCTGGAGGCAGGTGCAGGCGGCGTTTTCCATCATGGCGGCCATGAAGGGCGTGCCGAATACGGGGAGTGCGCCGGAGCCGAGTGCTTCCGCGGTGATTTCATAGGCAACGGTTTGTTCTACCTGGCATTTGGTCCCAATCACAATCATGAGGGATTCTCCTTTCGCAATTAGATGCCCAATTCTGTCCAAAGGTCGTTGTAGAGGGTACGGGTTTCTGCGGGGAGCACGAGATAAGCCTCACAGTTGTCCAGGACCTCCTGGGGCGCGGCCATAACCTCATAACGGCCCTGGTCAAGGGGTTCGCCGTAGGTTTCTTCGTAATAGGCGGGGTAATCTTCCAGGACCTGGGTGTTGGGGGAGGCGTAGCCGATATAATCCATATTGGCCATGCTGGCCTCGTTGGAGGCCATAAAGTTGATCCAGGCTTCCGCCTCCTCTTTGTGCTGCGCATCCTTGAGGACGCACATGGCGTCGACGAACCAGTTCGACCCCTCCTTGGGGACAACGAAAACCAGGTCGGGGTTATTGTCCAGCATGGTAAGGTAGTCGCCGGCGTAATAAGCGCAGATAGCCGCGTTTCCGCCCTCCATTTTTAGGAAGGTTTCATCCATGAAGAACCCTTGGTAAACACCGTTGTTTTTGGCGTCCGACAGGAGCTGGAACGCCTCGCGGATTTCGGCCTCATTGGTGGTGTTGACGGAGTAGCCAAGGTAAATCAGGGCGATGCCCAAAGCGTCGCGGGAGTTGCGGATCATGAGGACGTTGTTGGAGTACGCCGGGTCAAACATGGCGCTCCAGCTGGTGATGGGGGCGTCCACCATGGTGCTGTTGTAGATGATGCCCACCGTGCCCCAGGTGTAGGGAACGGTATATTTGTTTTCCGGGTCATAGGGCAGGTTTTGAAACCGGCTGTCCACTTCGGAGAAGTTGGGGATGTTGTCAAAGTTCAGCTCCGCAAGCCGGTCTTCCTCTATGAGCTGGGATATCATATAATCAGAAGGTACCACAACGTCAAAATCCGCGCCGCCCATACTCAAAAGCGAATAGAGCGCTTCATTGCTTTCCGCGGTGCTGTAATTAACCTTGATGCCGGTTTCTTCCTCAAATTGGTAAATCAAGTCCTCGTCAATATACTCCCCCCAGCTGCAAACATTCACTTCCCGTTTTGCGCCGTTCGAGCCGCCGGTACTGCCGCCGCAGCCAGCCAGTGCCAAACACATCGCCATGATGAGGGCGAGAGCCGCTGTCTTTTTCAATTGATCATTCCTCCAGTTTTGATGTTGAATTTATTCTCCAGGCCCGCGGGCCGTGAGAACCTCAGGATTTTCGCCGCTGGGCTTCCAGGCGCTGCTCCAGGCGGGCCTCCCGGATGTTCACCGCCGCCAGAAGGAGCAGGACGGTCACAAACAGCAGGGTGGAGACGGCGTTGATCTGGGGATTCACCTTCTTTTTCGTCATGCCGTAGATGGTTACGGCCAGGGTGGAGGCGGAAGAACCTGCGGTAAAATAGCTGATGACGAAATCATCAATGCTCATGGTAAAAGCCGTCAGTGCGCCGGAGACGATGCCGGGCTTGATTTCCGGCAGGACAACCTTCCAAAATGCCTGCATCCAGGTGCAGCCCAGGTCCTGGGCCGCGTCGATGAGGTTTTTGTCCATCTGCCGCAGCTTGGGGCCAACGGATAGGATGACATAAGGAATGTTGAAGGTAATATGGGCGATCAGCATGGTGCCGAAGCCCATGGACAGGTGAACAGGGAGCTGGAACAGCCCCAGGCTGTTGAACCAGCTTGCAAAGTTCCCCCAGAATGCGAAAAAGGCGACAAACAAAAGGCACAGGCTTACGCCAGTGACAATATCTGCATTCATCATAGGGATGTTGTTGACGGTCATCAGAGGGGAGCGCACCCGCCGGCGCATGGAGTAGAACCCGATGGCCGCGGAAGTCCCTGCGATGGTGGCGATCAGCGTCGCCAGGAGGGACACCAGGAGGGTGATGTAGACGCTCTGCATGATCAGGCGGTTGTGGAAGAGCTGGCTATACCAGGTGAGGGAAAAGCCTTTCCAAACCATATTGCTGTTCCCCGCGTTGAAGGAAAAGATAATCAGCAGGAAAACCGGCGCATATAGGAACAAAAATACCAGCGCCATGACCACACGGTTAAAAACAGAGCCGCCGCGCTTCATAGCATCACCGCCTGTTCTTCCCCCTCGCCGAAGCGGTTCATCACCCACATGCACAGCACCACAATCACCATCATCACCAGCGCAATGGCCGAACCGAGCTGGGGATTGTACGCGCCGCCAAGGAACTGCTGCTCGATCAGGTCGCCCAGCAGGATGCGGGTCCCGCCGCCCAGCATAGTGCTGATGGCAAAGGTCGACACCGACGGCACAAAGACCATCGTAATGCCGGAGAGGACGCCCGGCAGGCTCAAGGGCAGGATCACCCGCCGGAACACGTTGAGATTATCCGCCCCCAGGTCCTGGGCGGCCTCCAGCAGGGACGCGTCCATCTTGATAATCACAGAGTAAATCGGCAGGATCATAAACGGCAGGTAGTTATACACCATGCCCAGAACGACGGCCCCCTGTGTGTTCATCATGGGGAAAAAGGAGAGGTTCGTTCCAAAGATACGGTTCCAAAGGTTGATTATGCCGGTGCTTTGGAAAAATTGGTTCAAAAGCCCGTTGTTCTCCAGAATTGCCATCCAGGAGTAGGTGCGGAGGAGGAAGTTCATCCACATCGGCAGCATGATTAAGACCATCGCAAGCCGCTGGAAACGGGGGCCCTCCTTGCTCATCATATAAGATACCGGGTAGCCTACGGCAAGGCAGATCACCGTCGCAATGATTGCCAGCTTGAAGGAGCGGCCAAATACGACGGCATAAGTGCCCATCCGGGCAAAATTCGCCAGCGTAAAGCCGCCGGCGCCGCTGGAGAAAGCATAGACCACCACCATGATAATTGGCGCGACGACAAACAGGGCCATCCAGACCACATACGGGACGGCGAACAGGGAGAGCTTACGTTTCATCTTCGTCCTCCTCCGCCTCGGCGTCGTCCAGTTCGTCATATGCGTCGGAGAAGGAGGAATAGTCGCCAAACATGCCCGAATATTGGCTTTTTTTCATCACATGGATGCCGTCCGGGTCGATCTTGATGCCGATGCGCGCTCCTACCGGGGAATGGTCCGTCGTCTGGATCAGCCATTTGAACCCGCGGAAGTCCACAATGATATCATATTGCATCCCTTTGAAGGTCACGCCGGTGACGGTGCCGGTCAGCTGGCCCTGCTCCACGGGCACGATGTCGATGTCCTCGGGCCGGATGACCACATCCACCGGCTCGTTTTCACCGAACCCGCCGTCCAGGCAGGGGAACTGGCGGCCATACATTTGGACCAGCTTATCCCGCACCATGATGCCGTCAATGATGTTGGATTCGCCGATAAAATCCGCCACAAAGGCATTTTTCGGCTCATTATAAATATCCTCTGGGGTACCGATCTGTTGGATGGAGCCCTGGTCCATGACGACGATGGTGTCGGACATGGTGAGGGCTTCCTCCTGATCGTGGGTCACATATATAAACGTAATGCCCACCTGCTGCTGGATGCGCTTCAATTCGATCTGCATATCCTTCCGCAGCTTCAAATCCAGCGCGCCCAGGGGTTCATCCAGCAGCAAGACCTTCGGCCGGTTCACCAGCGCCCGGGCGATGGCCACCCGCTGCTGCTGCCCGCCGGAAAGAGCCTCGGGCTTGCGGTGCTCAAACCCTTTGAGGCTGATAACCTCCAGCATTTCCATCACCCGCTCCCGGATTTCTTCCTCCGGGAGTTTTCCTTTCCGCTTTGGGTTCTTTGGGTCGGGAATCTTCTGCATCCGGAGGCCAAAGGCGATGTTTTCAAACACGTTCAAATGCGGGAAGAGGGCGTATTTCTGGAAAACGGTGTTGATCTGCCGCTGATGGGGCGGAACGTCGTTAATCCTCACACCGTCGAACAGCACGTCTCCCGACGCAGGCGCCGAGAAACCGCCGATGATCCGCAGCGTGGTGGTTTTGCCGCACCCGCTGGGTCCAAGCAGTGTGAGGAATTCTTTGTCATTGATATAAAGATTTAAGTGATCGAGAACCAGCTCGTCGTCGTACGCCATGCAGAGGTCCCGCAGGCGAATCAACTCTTTGGACATGTATCCTCCCCCATTTCACCATAATTTGGATTTTACCTTTTTTCGATGCCTCTTTTCTCTGTTGAGGGGGAACCTTTCTCGTCGAAATTCAGCAATGACTGCATGATACCGAAACTTGCCCCAAAAGTCAAGGGAATTGCTTCATTTTGTGCCGGAATTTTCGTTCCGGGGAAAATAGATGTTTTGGAAAGGAACGTCTTCCACGGTGAAGACCTTCCCCCGCAGGTAGTTCAGGATTCCGGCGTCTGTTGGGAACCGGAACGCCAGCCGGTAGGCGTAGAGGGCCTGGCGGGTTTCATGGCAGCGGCGGTTAATGGCTCCGCTGCCGTATTTCCCATCTCCCAGGAGGGGGCAGCCGATCTCCGCCATGGAGACGCGGATCTGGTGGGTGCGGCCCGTCAGCAGGCGGCACTCCACCAGGGAGAATTCGCCGCGGGATTCCAGGGTTTTGTAGAGTGTGGCGGCGGTTTTGCCGCCGGGGACGGGACGGCGGTGGAAGGTGACCCGTTTTTTGGCCTCGTCTTTTCGCAAAAAGCCCTCGATTTTCCCCTGGGGCGGGTTTGGATGGCCCACAGTGATGCAGAGGTAAGATTTTTCCAGCTCATGGGCGCGGATTTTTTCGTTGAGGATGCGGAGAGCCTCCGCGTTTTTGGCCGCGATTACAATGCCGCCGGTGTTGCGGTCGATCCGGTTGCAGAGGGCGGGGGTGAAGGCGTTTTCCTCCCGGGGCCGCCACTCCCGTTTCTGGTACAGGTATGCTTGGATATGGTTGATAAGGGTGTTGACCTTCTCCGTCTCGTCGGCGTGGACCACCAGGCCGGGGCGCTTATCGGCCAGGAGCAGGTTCTCGTCCTCATAGACAATGTTCAGCTTGGGCTGGAAGATGGAGAGGAAGAGATTTTCCTCCCGGGGCTTGTCAAAGAACTCATCGTTGATGTATAATTGCAGTATATCCCCGCATTTCAGTCGGGTATCCCGTTTTGCGCCCTTGCCGTTGACTTTCACGCGCTTGAGGCGGATGTATTTTTGCAGCAGGGCGGCAGGCAATAGGGGCAGGCTTTTCGACACAAAACGGTCGAGGCGCTGTCCGGCGTCGTTTTTGCCAATGGTAAGCTCCCGCATAATGGACCTCCTCTTTGGGGGATATTTGGGACTCTATCATACTTGGTTTCTGCGAAATTGTAAAGGGGGATGCTTATGAAACCGTTTAAGAAACCACTTTTGGAAAAACCGCTTCCTAGTAAGCGGTTTCCGCGTTGTACATATGCCAAAGGGGAGGATACCCTCCTCAGCGATCTGGTCCTGCTGGGCTTTGCCAAGCCGTTCTCGCTTTTCGTGAGCGCGGAAACGTCGCTGGATACCCGCGCCGTGGAAACCGCCGCCGCATTTTTTGACAGAGCGGATTATTGGAACGCGCATTGCCGGGAGCTTCTGCTTTCCTTTCAGCCGGGCAGTGAGGAGGGCGTGCTGCTGGAAGAATATTTTAAATTTTTCCGCGAAGAATTTCCGAAGGACCTGGGCGAAGCAACCAAAAAGGAGCTGGTCAAACGTCTCCGCTTTAAGGGAATGGCCTCTTACGAAAGGGGCCTGAAACAGCGGCTGGCAGTGGATTTTACGCTGGGGTATCATCAGGTCCTCTGCATGAAATTTGACGCGAAGCACCGTTTCGCTGATATCTCTTGGGACAGCCGAGGCGGGCAATCTGCCTTTTAGGAGGAAACGGCATGAACAATCTGGTCCCATCCTGCGCGGCGGCCCTTTTGGAGGCCGTGCAGGACAACAAGCTATGGATCAAACGGTTTACAAAAAAAGAGTATGCAGCGGCCTTCCAGGAGTACGCCAGCCGTTTTGGCCCGCGTTTTCAGGAAGTCCTGAACCGTCCGGAGGAACTTCCTGCCCTGGCGGAAGATTTCCTCGACGGCATTGCCGCGGGGTGGAAGCGCCAGCGCCCCTGGAACCGTACCGTGGCCATGATGGATGAAAAGCAGATGATGGTAACATACCTGTCGCCAATGCTGCTGAAGATGGAGGGCGGCGAACGCCTGGCGGACCTCGTTCGGGACGGCTGGGCTGCCCGCTGGCCGAAGGAGGCTTACCAGAACGGCGTCTACGAAGAACTCCTCGACGGCTTCCGCAGCACCTTCTTGGGCCTGGAGCTTTTCCGCCGGTAAGACCCGCGGGCCCTTCTGGCGTCAGCGCTGCAAATAGGCCGTGATGTCAAAGTCCAGCAGCCTGGTATCCCGCCGCAGATACAGCGGATGGTGGGGGTGCCCGGACTTCAGCAGCGGCCCAGCAGTATACCAGCGCGCCCCTGCGGCCTGCCCGTCGGCGGCGAAATCCCGCATACAGTCCATCAGGTAATTCCGCTTTTCAATGATGTTTCCCCATGCCGCCCAAACGGCCGGTTCCTTCGACAGCGAGAGCAGGTAGCGGAACGCAAGCCGGTTCTCCCCGTGCAGCGCCGCGCTGCAAACCGGCTCCATGTCGTCGGGCCGGGTGGCCCGCTGGGCATAGACGTTGAACATCAAAAAGCTGTCGTAGCCATTCGCCAGCGCAATCCGCTGGGCGGACTGCAGCGTTGGGTCCAGGGCGTCCGGCGCAGCGGTGGAGGGGTTGATCCCAACGCAGATCAACGGCTTCTTCCCCCGTGTGCCCAAAATGTACCGGTATTCGCCGTATGTATTTGGAACGTACAGCCAGCGTTCCACATCGTAGTCCGGCGAGGGGCGCAGCGCCTCCTTTAAAGCTGTCTGGAAGGGCAGCACCTCCCCAGTGGCCCCTTGGGGGATATGCAGCATAAAAACGCCTCCTGTCTTTCTTTTTCGACTGAAACCAGTATAGCACAGCTTCGCCGGTTTGGGAACGGATTTTCCCCCAAAAACCGCTGATTTCCCACTGTGCAGCAGGGATATCCGCCCGCCGCTTGGGGAGGCGGATATCTGGGGCGAATTTTCTTCCGAGAGTTGTGGAAAAAGTTTCAGATACCTCTTGACAGCGGCGCGGCAGTTGCTGTATGATACGGGTAGAAATTCTGGGATCAATTGATTTCCTGAGGGGGAAACAGCAATGTCGAATGAAGAGATCTTCCAGGTTTTGCAAGAACTGGTGGCGGAGCAGTTCGCCAAGGACCCAAAGACTGTTACGATGAGTACGTCGTTTGACGCCGACTTGGGCGCCGATTCCGTCGACCTGATGGAACTGGTCATGGCCATGGAGGAGGAATTCGAGATCGGCGAGACACAGGAAGAGGAGCTGGCTGAGCTCAAAACTGTGGGCGATGCCGTGAACTACATCGCAGACAAGCTGAACAATTGAGGGACGGCCCCGCCCAGCGCGGGGCTTCCTTTTGGAAAGGGACGCTATGCACGAACTGGAAAAAGAACTGAACTATACATTCCGCCGCCCAGACCTGCTGGAAGAAGCCCTGTGCCACAGCTCTTACGCCAATGAACACCGGGCCGGCCAGCTCCACAGCAACGAGCGCCTGGAATTCTTGGGCGATTCCGTGTTGGGATTTGTAACGGCGGAGTTTTTGTTTGCCCAGCACCCCGGCCTGCCGGAGGGGGACCTGACCCGTATCCGGGCCGCGCTGGTGTGCGAGCAGAGCTTGTATGAGGTTGCCCAGAAGCTGAACCTGGGCCGCTTCCTGAAGCTTGGCCGGGGTGAAGAATCCGGCGGCGGACGGGAGCGCACCTCGATCCTGGCAGACGCCACGGAGGCGGTCATTGCGGCAGTATACCTGGACGGCGGCATCCAGGCGGCCTCCGGCTTGATCCACCGCGTGCTTCTGGACGCGGAACAGGAAGAAGCCGTGGAAGAACGCCGGCGGAACTATAAGACGGCTTTGCAGGAGCTGGTCCAGCGGCAGGCCGATCAGGTGCTGGCTTACCGTATGGTGGGCGAAAAAGGCCCCGACCACGCCAAGACCTTCCTGGCAGAGGTGCAGCTGAACGGGCAGGCCTTGGGCAGGGGTTCCGGCCGCAGCAAGAAGGAGGCCGAACAGGCCGCAGCGAAGTCGGCGCTGGAGGCGCTGGATGGTTCGGGCACGTGAGAACGCAAAAAAGGACGGCTTAGCCGTCCTTTTTTATTGCACACAGCGCTTAGATTTTGATCAGCTCATAGTCCCGAGAACCCAGACCCAGTTTTTCCGCGTGTTCCAGGCAGATCTGCCAATGGGTATCGGGGTGGGCAGCCTGGAACAAGTCGCCGCAGCTGCAATCATAGCCCTCTTCCGTCAGGACGGAGCCCGGCAGCGGCGCCTGCGCGACCACCGCGTCCGCACAGGCCTGGTCCAGCGCCACAGGGTCGAAGGAAGCGAACATGCCGACGTCTGCTGCGATGGGCGCGTCGTTCTCGGCGTGGCAGTCGCAGTTCGGGGAGATGTCCAGCACAAGGGAGACGTGGAAGCAAGGCCGCCCGTCCACGACGGCTTTTGTGTACTCGGCGATTTTCTTGTTCAGCACCGCCGGAGCCTCGTCGTACAGGCACTGAATGGCGTCCTTCGGGCAGACGGCCAGGCAGCGTCCGCAGCCTACGCACTTGCTCTCGTCAATGGAGGCCTTGCCGCCCTGGATCTTGGGCGCGTCGTGGGCGCAGATTTTCGCGCAGGCCCCACAGCCCACGCAGAGCTTCTCCTTCACGAAGGGCTTGCCGGCGTTGTGCTGTTCCATCTTGCCGCCGCGGGAGCCGCAGCCCATGCCGATGTTTTTCAGTGCGCCGCCCATGCCGGCCTGTTCATGGCCCTTGAAGTGGGTGAGGGAGAGGAAGACGTCGGCGTCCATGATGGCGCGGCCGATCCGGGCCTCTTGGACGTATTCGCCGCCTTCTACCGGGACGAGGGCCTCATCGTCGCCCTTCAGGCCGTCGCCAATGAGGATGTGGCAGCCGGTGGAATAAGGCGTGAAGCCGTTGACATAAGCGGATTCCATGTGGTCGAGGGCGTTCTTGCGTCCGCCGACGTAAAGGGTGTTGCAGTCGGTCAGGAAGGGGATGCCGCCCTTGGATTTCACCAGGTCGGCCACGGCCCTGGCCCAGTTGGGCCGGAGGTAGGCCAGATTGCCCGGTTCGCCGAAGTGCATTTTGATGGCGACAAATTTGCCCTCCATCTCGATGTCGCCGAACCCGGCGGTCATCATCAGGCGGGCGAGCTTCTGCGGCAGGTTCTCCCGCCAGCTGGGGCAGCGGAAGTCCGCAAAGTAGACCTTTGATTTTTCAGCCATAAGGTTGCTCCTTTTTCCTCGTTTTTGCATTGGTGGGAACAGGATGGTGCCATTCGTTCCAATATAACACCTGGAGCAGGCTCCATGTCAAGGAAAAATTGATGAGGATTTGCTATTCGTCCAAATCGATGGAGATATGGTCGGTACCATGCGCGTCGAATTCCGACAAATACGTCTCAATCCGCTCCATCAGCGCGCCGTAGTTTTCACGGGTAAGGGGTTCGCCGTCCATATCCCGCAGGGCCAGCTCCTCCGCTAATATTTCGTAAAAAATTACATCCTCATAGCTTTCGATTGCCTCATGGATGCCGCCGTCTGCGAAGGCGCGAGACGGAATCAGGTCCCCGTCGTACAGCTCCACCAGCTTGCGCATGTTGTGCCGCAGGCAGTGGGAGAAAATCAGACTCTCCACCTGGTCATACTCCTTGATGCGGTCGTCCTCTCGTGTGGAGTTGATAACCCAGTTGCCTATGTACACAAGGTCTAGTAAGTAACGGTATTGCTGTTCAGACAATTCGATTTTCATGGGCATACACCTCCTCTGGCTTTTCCCGGGCCTTCGCCTATTGTGACACCGGTTTGCGCACTTGTCAAGGGGGCCGCGGCGTAAAAACCGGCCCGGTGCGCTGTTCACTGTCATTATAGCAGAACGGCGTGAAAAATTCTACATAAAAAAGTGGGAAAAAAGGCTAAAATCTGTCTTGCGGCGGAAGAAGTCTCATAGTATAATACATAGTTCAGAGGGGTGCTTTGACAAAGCGGGAAGGAGTGAAGGAAATGGACATACGGCCCATCGGCGTGTTCGATTCCGGGCTTGGCGGCTTGACGGCGGTGCGGGTGCTGCGGCGGATTCTGCCGGAGGAAAACCTCGTCTATTTCGGCGACACGGCCCGGGTGCCTTACGGCGGGCGGTCCCGGGAGACGTTGCTCAAATATGCCCGGCAGGACCTGCGCTTCCTCCGCTCTTTAGACCTCAAGGCGGTTCTGATTGCCTGCGGGACCGTATCCACCACCGCCCTGGACGCGCTTCAGGCGGAAAACGATTTGCCGATTATAGGCGTGGTGGAGCCAACCTGCCGCCGGGCGCTGGCGGTGACGAAGGAAAAGCGCGTGGGCATGATCGCAACGCTGGCCTCCGTTCGTTCCGGAGCCTATGAGGCCGCCCTGCGGCGGATGGACCCAAGGGTGGAAGTGCTGTGCCAGCCGTGCCCGCTGTTCGTGCCGCTGGTGGAGAACGGACGGTTCCGGCGGGGAGACGCAGTGATCGAGACCATTGCCCGCGAATACCTGGAACCCCTTTTGGCACAGGAGATTGATACCTTAATTTTAGGCTGTACGCACTATCCGCTGCTGGAAGAAGTGATCGCGGAGGTCTGCGGCCCTGGCGTGGCGCTGGTGTCCGCGGGGGAGGAGTCTGCGTTTGAACTCAAGCGGATGCTGAAGGCCCAGGGCCTGCGGGGACCGGAGGGCCGCCAGGGGGAAGCCAGTTTTTTCGTCAGCGACGAGGCGGAAGACTTCCAGCGCATCGCCTCCGTTTTTTTACAGGAAGATTTGCAGCATGTTGCGGGGAGGGTAGACATTGAGCAGTTTTGACTGGACCAGTTCCGGCGATGAGATTCCGGAACTTGAGGAACGGAAAATGCCCGTTCTCCTGTATATCCAGGGCGAGCAGCATTATGACGGCGTGGACCCGGACAGCGTGGAGCTGATGACGGAGGGCACCATGGAAGTGGAAGGGGATACCTACCGGCTGACGTACCAAGAGACCGAACTCACCGGTATGGAGGGTACGACTACCACCTTCGAGGTGCGGGGCCCCCAGGTGATCTTGACCCGGGCCGGAGGTGTGAATTCGCAGATGGTATTCGAGGAGGGACAGCAGCATACCTCCTTGTATGAAACACCTTACGGCGAACTGCCCATCGATGTGCAGACCAGCCACCTGCACCATACCCTGTCGGAACAGGGCGGGAGGATGGAGATCCGGTATTCCATCGCGGTGGAGCATACCGTCGCTGGACGGAACAGGTTCAAAATCCGCATCCGGCGGAAGCATGAAAACCGGTAAAACCGGAACAATGATGACCATGGGATGACAGGCTGCAGGGAAACGTTTCCAATGCCTGCATGGCCCGTTATCCAGGAAAGCTGCTGCCAATTGTTACACGACCAAACACGAGAAAAGAGGACACACGATGATCAACATGACCCAAAACGCCAAGGACCAGGCCGCAGCCCTGGCGATGGCAGCCTATCAGGCGGCTGTGCAGGACGGCAGCCTCCCGGAAGCGGAGATTTCCGCCGCGCCGGTAGAAATCCCCCGGGACGCGGCGAACGGCGATTTTACCACAACCTTTGCCCTGGCGGCCTCCAAGGCCCTGCGGAAGCCGCCCCGCGTGATCGCCCAGGCCCTGTTGGACCATATGGATTTGAAGGATACCTATTTTGCCGCGGCGGAGATCGCCGGACCGGGCTTTTTGAATTTCCGGCTGGACCGCCGCTGGTACCAGGAGGTCTTGGAGGCCATCAGCCAGGAGAAGGAGCGCTATGGGACCTCTGATGTGCTGAAGGGCCGGAAAATCATGGTGGAATTCGTCTCCGCGAACCCCACCGGCCCGATGCATATGGGCAATGCCCGGGGCGGCGTCTTGGGCGATACCCTGGCGTCCGTGCTGGCGGCCTGCGGCGCGGAGGTCAGCCGGGAGTTTTACGTCAACGACGCCGGACACCAGATCGATAAATTCGCCCGCTCCATCTACGCCCGCTGTATGCAGATGACCAAGGGGAAAGAGGATTATCCCTTCCCGGAGGACGGCTATCAGGGGGACGATATCAAGGAGCTTGCCCAGGGCTTTTTGGACAAGACCGGCGCCGCCTGGCCGGGAGATGCCAAGGAGGAAGAGTGGCTGAAGGCTATGGCGGAATACGGCCTGTCGGTCAACCTGCCGAAGATGAAAAGCGACCTTCAGCGGTATAAGATCGAGTATGATACCTGGTTCTACGAATCTTCCCTCCACGGCAGCGGCGCGGTGGCGGAGGCGGCGGAGCTGCTGACCGAGCGGGGCTGGACGTACGAAAAAGAGGGCGCGCTGTGGCTGAGGACCGCCGATATCCTGCGGGAGAATCTGCGGAAGGCCGGGAAGAAAGAGGCGGACATCGAGAAGCTGGATTTAAAAGACGACGTCCTGCGCCGCGCCAATGGGTTTTATACCTACTTTGCCGCGGACATTGCCTATCACCGGAACAAATTCGCCGTCCGGGGCTTTGACCGGGTAATCAACATCTGGGGCGCGGACCATCACGGCCATGTGGCCCGCCTGAAAGGCGCGCTGGACGCCCTGGGCCTGGATGGCTCCGGCAGGCTGGATATTGTGCTTATGCAGTTGGTCAAGCTGCTGCGGGATGGCGAAGTCGTCCGCATGAGCAAGCGGACGGGTAAGGCGATCAGCCTCTCCGACCTGCTGGACGAGGTTCCGGTGGACGCGGCCCGCTGGTTCTTTAACGCCAAGCCCGATACGCAGATGGATTTCGATTTAGGCCTTGCGGTCCGGGAGGACGCGGAAAACCCCATCTACTATGTGGAGTATGCCCATGCCCGTATCTGTTCCCTGATCGAGAAGCTGGCCCAGGAGGGCGTATCGGCGGACGGCGAGGCGGATTTCAGCCTCCTGACCGCCGAGGCGGAGCAGACGCTGATCAAGCAGCTGGCAGCCCTGCCGGACACCGTGCGCTCGGCGGCGCGGGACTACGACCCCAGTTATATCAACCGCTACCTTCAGGAGCTGGCGGGCTGCTTCCACCGGTTTTACACCGCCTGCCATATCCGCCAGGAAGCCCCCGCGCTGGCGGCGGCCCGCTTGAAGCTGGCGGACGAGACCCGTATTGTATTAAAAAACGGTTTGAAGCTGATCGGTGTGGAAGCGCCGGAGCGGATGTAATGCAAACGGGGGCCGGAAGGCTCCCGTTTCTCAGAAGGAGAGGAGCATTCCCATGATTCGCAAAGCAGTCCCTGCAGATATCCCCCAGGCTACCGCCATCTATGAGGCAATTTTTGACCATGAGGCTGCAACCACCGTTTATACGAACTGGCTGCGGGGCGTTTATCCGACGCAGGAAACCGCTCAAAAGGCGTTGGAGGCTGGCACGCTTTACGTGGGAGAGGATGCCGGCACTGTCTGGGGAACGGTGATCCTGAATGGCATTCAGCCGGCGGAATATGCGGACATCCCCTGGATGTTGGCGGCGGAACCGGAAAATGTCGCTGTGATCCACACCCTCTGCATTCGCCCCGCCTGCACGGGACGGGGGTATGCGCGGCAGTTGGTTGCCTTTTGCGAGAAGACTGCCCGCAGGCAGGGTAAGATGATCCTCCGGCTGGACACTTGGGAGGGCAACCTTCCAGCAAACCGGCTGTATCCCTCCCTAGGCTACCGCTTAGCCGGTTCAGCGCCGTTCTTTTTCCAGGATTGTATTCAGGAGCTCCTGAATTGTTATGAAAAGGCGCTGTGACCAACCCTGCCGCGCTGCTTGACAACCAGGCGGGATTGTCATAAAATGGAAACAAATGAAGGGCTGCGGCGCGCCGCGGCCAAGAGGAGGTTTTTTCGATGAAACGTTCCGCAGGTATCCTCCTGCCGGTGTTCTCCCTTCCCTCTCCCTACGGCATCGGCTCCATAGGCGCAGAGGCGCGGGCCTTTGTGGATTTCCTCCATGCGGCGGGACAGTCCTGGTGGCAGCTGCTGCCCGTCGGCCCGGCGTCGAAGGGCAATTCTCCTTATACCAGTGAATCGACCTTTGCCGGGAATCCCTATTTTATTGATCTGGATTTGCTGGCGGAGGAAGGGCTCCTGGAGGAAACGGAACTGGGTGCCGCTAAAGTCCCAGCGTCTGATCAGGTGGACTACCCTGCTGTTACAAAAAGCCGGGAAGCCTTACTGCGCAAGGCATTCAGCCGTCTCAGCGGTTCCGCGGCGGAGGCGGTACGCGATTTTACAAAACGGAATCCCTGGCTGAAAGATTACGCTTTGTTTTGCGCAGCGAAGAAACATTTTGACGGCGATGCATGGTACGATTGGCCAGACGAAGCCCTGCGCAGCCATAAAAAGGCCGCCGTGGAGCATTGGCAGGCTGTGCTGGCGGAGGATATCGCGTTCTACAGCTGTGTGCAGTATTGGTTCTTCCAGCAGTGGGAGGCGTTGAAAACGTATGCCAACCGCCTGGGCGTGAGGCTGATCGGCGATTTGCCGATTTATGTTTCCCTGGATTCCTCCGATGTTTGGGGAAGCCGGAAGGATTTCCTTTTGGATAAGACCGGACATCCCTCCAAAGTGGCGGGCGTGCCGCCGGATTATTTCTCCGAAGACGGCCAGCTCTGGGGCAATCCGCTCTATAACTGGGAGGCCCAGAAAGCAAACGGCTACCGCTGGTGGGTCCGCCGCATCCGCGGCGCGTCGAAGCTGTTTGATGCCGTGCGGATCGACCACTTCCGGGGACTGGAAAGCTATTGGGCCGTCCCGGCGGAGGCGGAAACCGCCAAAACCGGGACGTGGGAAAAGGGACCCGGCATGGACCTCCTGGGTATGCTGAAAGCCAAATTCCCGCGCACGGCGCTGATTGCGGAAGACCTGGGGTTTTTGACAGAGGAGGTCCACGCCCTGCGGGAAGAATCCGGCCTGCCAGGGATGAAGGTGTTGGAGTTTGCTTTCTCCGGCCCGGACAACGGCTACCTGCCCCATAACTACACAACCCCCCGCTGCATCTGTTACACCGGTACCCACGATAATGATACGGCCGCAGGCTGGTATGCCGCAGCGACTGAAAAGGAAAAAGCCTTTGCAGAAAAATACTTGGGGGTCTCTGGGACAGAGGCCGTGCGGCTGGCCCTTCTGCGCTGCGGACAGGGCAGCGTGGCGGAACTGTTTATCGCGCAGATGCAGGACTACCTGGGGTTGGGCACGGAAGCCCGCTTGAATGTTCCCGGCGTAGCCGCAGGCAACTGGCAGTGGCGCTTGCTGCCGGGACAGGTTACGCTGGAATTGGCAAAGGAGATCCGGGAAATGACGGCCCTGGTGAACCGCTGTGAGCCGGCGGAGGAGCCGGAGCCGGAAGCGGAACCTTCCGGAGAGGCAACAGAAGAAGTGAACAAAGAGGAATTATCCTCCTAAATATTACAGATTGTAAATTGAAATTACGGCGAAAACCCCGGCAGGAATTGTTCCTGCCGGGGTTCTTACCGTTTGTGTGTTAACCTTTGAATTCCACGAACAGCTCACGGACGGCGTTGGGGTCTGCGGGCTTGGGAGCCTCAGCGGGCTTCGCCTTTGGGGCCTCCTCGTCATGAGGGCCATCGCGCCATGCCAGGAACTTGGGAGCAACCTGGGGGAACAGCGCCAGGGACAACACGTCTTCATCGCTCTTGGCGATGTCCTTGAATTCCTCGCGGTACTTATCCAGCTCAGGGGACAGCTGGTCCGCCGGACGGCAGGTGATGACGTCTTCCGGCTTGATGCCGGCCAGGGCCCGAACTTCCTCATTGACCTCAGCGGGAAGGCGTCCGTACTCGCCCCGCAGAAGGCCCTTGGACTCCTTGGGGAACGTTTTGTACTTGCCCACAACCACGTTCATGACGGCCTGAGTACCGACGATCTGGCTGGTAGGCGTCACCAGCGGGGGATAGCCGAAGTCCTTCCGGACGCGGGGGATCTCCGCCAGCACGTCGTAATATTTTTCCTCTTTGTTGGCCTGCTTCAGCTGGGAAATCAGGTTCGACAGCATACCGCCGGGCACCTGGTACAGCAAGGTATTGGTGTCCACGTTCAGGACCTTCGGGTCCAGGGAGCCCTGCTCCTTCAGCTTCTGGGCGACCTTGCGGAAGTGCGCCGCCGCCTCGCTCATCTTGTTCAGGTCCAGGCCGGTGTCGCGGGCTGTGCCCTGAAGCGTCGCGACCAGGGATTCCGTCGCGGGCTGGGCCGTACCGTTGGCCAGGGGGCTCAGGGCCGTGTCCACGATGTCCACGCCGGCATAGGCGGCCATAAGGTACACCATGTCGCCGGTACCGGTGGTGTTGTGGGTGTGGAGGTGGATGGGAATCTTGACGGTTTCTTTCAGCCGCTTGATGAGGGCGTAGGCATCCATGGGCAGCAGCAGGTTTGCCATGTCCTTGACGCAGATCACGTCCGCGCCCATCTGCTCCAGCTCTTTGGCGAGCTTGACGAAATACTCTTCATTATGGATGGGAGAGATCGTATAGCTCAAGGTGCCTTCCACCATGCCGCCATACTTCTTGGTGGACTTGATGGCCTGTTCCAGGTTCCGCACGTCGTTCAGGGCGTCGAAAATCCGGATGATGTCGATACCGTTCTCGATAGACTTCCGGCAGAACGCATCCACCACATCGTCCGCATAATGCTTATAGCCCAGGATGTTCTGGCCGCGGAACAGCATTTGCAGCTTCGTGTGGGGGAGGGCCTTGCGAAGCTTCCGCAGACGCTCCCAGGGGTCCTCGTTCAAAAAGCGCATACAGGAGTCGAAGGTTGCGCCGCCCCAGCACTCCAGGGACCAGTAGCCGATGGAATCCAGAACCTCGCACGCGGGCAGCATATCTTCTACGCGCATCCGGGTTGCGGCCTGGGACTGGTGGGCGTCGCGGAGGATGGTATCGGTAATATACAGGGGTTTTTTCGATAAAAATTCCATTGCCATAGTGTACCTCCTATCAACCGAACAGGGAGATCATGACGCCTGCCGCGATAGCGGAGCCGATGACGCCCGCCACGTTGGGGCCCATGGCGTGCATGAGCAGGAAGTTGCTGGGGTTGGCCTTCTGGCCCTCCACCTGGGAGACCCGGGCGGCCATCGGCACGGCGGACACGCCGGCGGAACCGATGAGGGGATTGATTTTCTCTTTCAGGAACAGGTTCATGATCTTGGCGAGGATGACGCCGCCGGCGGTGCCGAAGCCGAAGGCTACGATGCCCATGACCATGATGGCGATGGTTTGCAGGGACAGGAAGGTCCGTCCAGTGGCGGTGCAGCCGACGGACACGCCCAGGAAGATGGTGACGATGTTGATCAGTTCATTCTGCACGGTCTTGCTGAGGCGGTCCACAACGCCGGATTCCTTGAACAGGTTGCCCAGCATCAGGCAGGCGATCAGCGGCGCGGCGGAGGGCACCAGCAGGGCCACAAACGCGGCGACCATGATCGGGAAGATGATTTTTTCCCGCTTGGAAACCTGCCGCAGGGGCTTCATAACGATCTTACGCTCCGCCTCCGTGGTCAGCAGGCGCATGATGGGAGGCTGGATGACGGGGACCAGGGCCATGTAGGAGTATGCGGCCACGGCGATGGGGCCCAGCAGTTCAGGGGCCAGCATGGTGGCGCCGTAGATAGCCGTAGGGCCGTCCGCGCCGCCGATGATGCCGATGGAACCGGACTGGGCGGGGGTGAAGATGCCGGACAGGTTGCAGCCGACGAAGGTCATGAAGATGCCCAGTTGGGCGGCCGCGCCCAGGAGCAGGCTCTTGGGGTTTGCGATCAGGGGGCCAAAGTCGGTCATCGCGCCCACGCCCATGAAGATCAGGCAGGGATAAACGCCCAGTTTGACGCCCAGGTACAGGATGTCGACCAAGCCTGCCGAAACCGATTGCCCCACAGTGACGGTGGCCAGAACGGCGTCGGAGACGTTTGCGCTGGCCAGTTCGTTGATAAATTCTTGTGTAACTTCCGCGCCGCCGATCAATTCCCAATGGATATGACCGCCTGCGAAAAAGATTTCGTGGAACATGTTCGCGCCGGGCAGGTTCGTAATGAGCATACCGAACGCGATGGGGACCAGCAGCAGGGGCTCAAATTTTTTCACAATGCCCAGGTACAGAAGACCGCAGGCAATGACCAGCATAATCAGGCATTTCCAGTTGTCGCCCTGGGCGAACAGGGCGAAGCCTGAGCTGTTCACAAAATCCAATATAGCTTGCATACAACGTCCTCCAGCCCGGTTACTGGATCACGCACAGCAGCGTGCCGGATTCCACAGCCGCGCCCTTGGCGGCGTTGATGGAAGCGACCTTACCGTCGCAGGGGCACATGATCTCGTTTTCCATCTTCATGGCTTCCAGGATCATCAGCACGTCGCCCTTTTTCACGGACGCGCCCTGGGAGACCTTGACGTCCAGGATGGTGCCGGGCATAGGGCTGGTGACCTGTTCTCCGCCGGCGGGTACGGCGGCAGGGGCCGGGGCGGCAGCGGGGGCTGCGGCAGGGGCCGGGGCGGCGCCGGTCAGCGCTTCCAGTTCAATCTCGTAGGGGGTGCCGTTAACGGTCACTCTGTACTTTTTCATAGCAGTTTTCTCCTTCTCTTCTTTCTCACAGTTTTTTCAGGGACAAAATGCGGATACCTGTAATGTCGGTTCCGAGCTCCTCCGCCAAGGCGGCGGAAACGGCGGCGACCAGTTCCTGACGGTTCGGTTCTGAGGCCGTGGGGACCGCGCTCTTGACGGCGGGCGCCGGGGCCGGAGACGGGGCTGCGGACGGTGTTCCGCTGAAGATCTTGCCCATGATCGTCGTCAGGACGATCAGGCAGACCAGGCCGAAGAACACGGTGCCCATACCCATCAGGCAGACAAATAAGCTGGAATATTCCATATGCTCCCTCCCAAATATAAGATACCCACCTATTGTATCAAGTCCCGCAGAAAAAAACAAGACTTTGTGAAATTTTTATCTCCCTTTTTACACGATTTCTTTTCGCCAACGGTCTCGACGGACAGGGGGGGTTATGGTATGATGGCTGAAATACAGCAAATTGCCGGGAAATCGCTGTTTTGCGGTAGGATTTTCAGCGTTTTGGAGAAAGGGTGGATATTTATGCAATATGCAGAGGTGCTCCCGGGCCGTTTCCTTGACCGTCCGAACCGGTTTATTGCGCATGTGGAGACAGCGGAGGGGGTCCAGACGGTCCACGTAAAGAATACAGGCCGCTGCCGGGAGCTGCTGGTCCCGGGTGCGGCAGTCTATTTGGAGCGGTGCGGCAACCCGGCGCGGAAGACGGCGTATGACCTGATTGCCGTACAGAAGGGAGAGCGGTTGATCAACATGGATTCTCAAGCGCCGAACAAGGTGTTTGCGGAGTGGGCGGCGGGACTTCTGCCGGAGGGCGCGCAGCTCCACAGCGAGTATGTATATGGGGATTCCCGCTTGGATTTTTGCATCGAGACGGCAAAAAACCTCCACTTTGTGGAGGTCAAGGGTGTAACATTGGAGGAAAACGGCGCGGCGCGGTTCCCCGACGCCCCGACGGAACGGGGGGTGAAGCATATCCGGGAACTGCAAAAAGCGGCGGAGCAGGGTATAGGGGCCACACTGTTTTTTGTGGTGCAGATGATGGGGATTCAAAGCGTCGCACCCAACGACGCGACCCATCCCGCCTTTGGGGATGCGCTCCGGGAGGCGGCGTCGCACGGCGTAAACGTCTTGGCCTACGACTGTGCGGTAACGGCGGATAGCCTGGCCATCCGCCGTCCCGTACCGGTGCTTTTGGACGCTTAATGAAACTGGGGGAAGGACTGCCGCACATAAGCGCTGCGGAGCAGGGCGGCTGCCAGCAGCGTGGAAGACGCGGCGCCGAAAATCGCCTGTACCAGATTGCTGGGGATTCCGGCGGCGCTGCCTGCGAGGCAGAGGGTAAAGGCGCTTCCCTGGCTGGAAAGGAAGGTCAGCAGCGCGTCAAACAGCCAGTAACCGACAACCATCGGAACTTCCGCCGCTACGGCGCAGAAGGGCAGGCTCCATCCTTTTTTGCCCAGCGCACGAAACAGCCCTGCGGCCACTACAGCCATAACTGCCTTGATGATCAGCGTTGCGGGGACATACACGGCGTAACCGGACAGCAGGTCCGCCATAGCTGGGCCGAGGCCGCCGGCGACTGCGCCGTAAACCGGTCCCAGCAGGAAGGCGCCCAGGATGACAGCTGCATCCCCCAGGTTCATGTATCCGCCAGTGGGGGAGGGGATCTGGATGACCATCGTCGCCACACAGCCCAGGGCTGCGAAAAGAGCCGTCATAACCAGCAGACGCGCCGGGTTTTGTGCCGGTACTCGTTCCATTGTTTTTTCCATCGTTCAGCACTCCTTTTCCAATTGGATGTTGCTATCATAACGCAGATGTGGTAGGATGAAAATATCCAAAACTGTTCTTTTTTATAAGGTCAGAGAAGGTGCGCTATGCTGACATATAACCTGGAGGCCCGGGAGGGCTTGCCGCTGTATGAATACCTCTACCGCCGCATCCGTACAGACATTCTGGATGGGACCCTTGCGGCAGATGAGCGTTTGCCGTCCAAACGGACGCTGGCGGAACATTTGCAGGTGTCGGTTGTGACCGTGGAGGGAGCTTACCGGCAGTTAGAGGCGGAGGGTTACGTGTGTACCCGTCCCCGGCAGGGGTTTTTCGTTTTGCCGGTCGAGCGGACCGCGCCGCCGGACGCTGTGCCGGAAAGGAATGTGCTGCCGTCCATCCCGCCTCCCGTATGGCGGCTGGATCTGCGGAACAACCACGTGGGCGGCGTAAGGTTTCCGGCGTCGGTCTGGGCGCGGCTGACCCGGCAGGCGCTGAGCGACGGCGGCTTGTTCGACCCGCTGCCGCACCAGGGCCTTTTGGCCTTGCGGCAGGCGATTGCGGGCAGCCTGCGGGACTTCCGCGGCATGGCGGTCTCGCCAGAGCAGATTATCGTCGGCGCAGGGGCAGAATATCTTTACTTGATATTGGTACAGCTGCTGGACGGGAACCGTAAGGCTGTGTTTGCCTTGGAGGACCCAGGTTATCCGAAAATCCGGCAGGTATACGGCAAATGGGGGGCGGACTGCCGTCCGGTTCCGCTGGACAGCCAGGGGGTTTGTCCGGACGCATTGGAAGCGGTCAAGGCCAATGTTCTCCACATCTCTCCGGCTCACCATTATCCTACCGGTATCGTCACCCCAATTGCACGGAGGCAGGCGCTGCTGCGTTGGGCGGAAGGGGCGAACGGGGTGATCATTGAGGACGATTATGACAGTGAACTTCGGTTTGCAGGACGGCCGATCCCGACGCTTCAGAGCATCGACGCCGCTGGGCGGGTGGTCTATATGAATACGTTTTCGCAGACGATTTCCCCCTCCATGCGCGTAGGATTCATGGTACTGCCGCCCTGGCTGTTGGAACGATACCGCCAGGAGCTGGATTTTTATGCCTGTACGGTTCCGGCGTTGGAACAGCAGGTTCTGGCGCGGTTTCTTTCAGGAGGATGGTATGACCAGCATGTAAACCGTCTGCGTAAGGAGTACCGGACACGCCGTGCCGCGGTGCTGGAGGCTTTTGCATCCAGCGCTTTTGCCGGCAAGGTGACGATCCAGGAGCAGGGGGCGGGACTGCATTTTTTGCTTCGGCTGGACACGGCGCAGAGCGACGAAGCCCTCCGCAAGAAAGCGGAGGGCCTGGGCGTGCGTTTAGGCTTTTTGTCGGAGTATGCAGAGATTCCGCATCCGGACTATGAACACACGTTGGTTGTAAATTATGCTGGACTGGATGCGGAGCGTCTGCCGGAGGCGATGGAATTATTGGAGGAAATTTTTAGCGTTTAGCGAAAGCTGTCCATGCCCCAACGATTCCGCACCAGCGGCACCAGCGGCAGCGGAAGGAGCACCCAGCTCCCAGCGGCCCCCGCAGCAGCGGCAGCAGAAGAAGTACCCAGCTCCCAGCGGCCCCCGCACCAGCGACAGCAGAAGCAGCACCCAGCCCCCAGCGGCCCCCGCAGCAGCGGCAGCGGAAGGAGAGGCATGCCAAATCAGCATGGACTTCTCGTATGCAGAAGTAGGCACAGAAGGATTCCACCGGGCCCAAAAATCCCCCGCGGGGCGTCTTTTTCTCTTTTGGACCGTGAACGGCCCGTTTTCTCTTTTTCTTCGCGAAGAAA
>JAAWGR010000054.1 GCA_022795445.1 Oscillibacter sp.
CGCCCTGATTGGGAGTCTATCTTTTTCCCTTCACCTCCGCCACAAAACTACATTTTTTCCTCGGCGTTTTTTTACATTTTATCACTGGCGCTGACACTGCGAAGGTCCAGGCCAAAGAGGGCAGCACAGCTTCGACGTATGAGGTCAGCGGCTATGTAGATGGTGCGATTGATCTGTCCAAGGCCAATGTGGCTGCACATCAGATAATCCGCTTCATTCTTGCCGATTCTGCATGGAATGAATACTATCGCGGAGACAACGGCGTGGATATCATTGATACGCTGCGGGCCACGAAGCAGTTGGATTGGGCCATGAACAATGCAGCCTGAACGCAAACACCGTTACCGCCAAAGCCGCTTATGTGCCCGCAACCGGCGTGACGGTGAGTCCGGCCACGTTGAACCTCACCGTAGGCGGCACGACCGGCAATCTGACCGCCACTGTAACCCCCGACAACGCCACGACGAAAACCGTCACCTGGACCAGCGACAACCCGGCAATCGCCACGGTGGACGCAAACGGCGTTGTTACCGCTGTGGCCCCCGGCAGCACCGTGATTCACACCAAGGTCATCGGCCCGGATGGAGTTTCTGAGGAAACCACGGGCGCATGTCAGGTAACGGTGACGGCAGCCAGCCGCCCGACAACTCCCACGCCTACGCCCACACCTCCGACTCCCCCGACGCCGCCCACACCGGCGACGTACACGGTCATGTTCGTGATTCGTGAGGGTGTCGAGAACGTGGTGCAGACGTACGAGGAAGGCGCAAGCATCACGGCTCCCACCATGGAGACGTACACCAGCGGGCGTTACCGCTACACCTTCTCCGGCTGGAGTCCGGAACTGGCGGCGGTGACGGCGGATGCAACTTACACCGCGCAATTCACCAGCACTTACATCGGCGGAGGTTCCGGCGGTGGCGGCGGCGGAAGCAGCCGTCCCAGCTCCGGTGGCACAAGCAACCCCGGCAACACCACCCCGACAGTCACGGTCGAAGATCCTTCTGTCCCGTTGACCGATAAGCCTTATCTGTTCACGGACGTGAAGGAAGGAGATTGGTGCTACGAGGCCGTGAAGTATGTCTTTGAAAAGGGCATGATGAACGGTATCACGGACACCACCTTCGTCCCGAACCGTCCCACGACGCAGGGCATGATCGTGGCGATTCTGTACCGTCTGGAGAACTCTCCGGCAGTGGAAACCGCGGCGTCCTATTCCGACGTGGCGGCAGGCAAGTATTACACCGAGGCGGCGGCCTGGGCCAGCGCCAACGGCATTGTCAACGGCTATGAGGATGGAACGTTCCATCCCGACGCGCCCATCACCCGTGAGCAGATGGCGGCGATTCTCTATCGCTACACCACCGCGAAGGGTTACGACGTAGCGGGCCGTGCGGACCTGTCTGGCTTCCTCGACGCAACGTCGATTGGAGCGTTTGCGACAGAAGCGATGCAGTGGGCGAATTCCGGCGGGCTGATCAATGGCAGCAACGGAAATCTGAACCCCAAGGGCAACGCGACCCGCGCTCACGTGGCAGCGATTCTCATGCACTTCTGCGAGAACGTGGCGAAGTAATTCTCAAGTCCTACACAGAACGGCTCCCGCCGAAGCGGGGGCCGTTCTTGTTTTTATTTCACAATTGGTGACAATTTCCTCCCTCTATACTATACTAATCTCTGCAAGACGACCGGTCGGTTTTGGTGGAACATTCGATCTGCCGGGGATGGAGACTGTCCCGAAACGGGCAGTTATTGTCCGGGCCAACCGCTATATGTTTGACTATATTGAGGAGAAAATGAGATGGCTGAGACGAATAGAACCAACAACGGTTTTGAAAAGCAGATCTGGAACGCGGCCTGCGTCCTTCGCGACAACCTGGACGCATCGGAATATAAATCTGTTGTCTTGGGCCTGATTTTCTTAAAATATATCTCCGACCGTTTCGAGGCCAAATACAACGAACTGGTCGCCGAGGGCGACGGTTTTGAGGAGGATATGGACGAGTACATCTCCGAAAACATCTTCTTCGTACCGGATGAGGCCCGATGGCAAGTGATCTCTGCCTCCGCTCATACCCCGGAGATCGGCGCGGTGATCGACAACGCCATGCGCTCCATCGAAAAGGAGAACAAGAAACTGAAGGATATTCTCCCCAAGAACTTTGCCCGCCCAGAGCTGGATAAGCGGCGGCTGGGTGATGTGGTTGATCTGTTTACCAACCTCCAAATGGCAGAGCACGGCAGCAGCAAGGATATTCTGGGAAACGCTTACCAGTACTGCCTGCGGAAATTTGCCGAACAGGAGGGCAAGCTGGCCGGGAAGTTCTTCACGCCGGAATGTGTGGTCAAAACGCTGGTGGAGGTGCTCCAGCCCTTCAATGGGCGGGTCTACGACCCCTGCTGCGGCAGCGGCGGTATGTTTGTCTAGTCGGCGCGGTTCATCGAGAACCACAGCGGAAACATCAACTGGATTTCCGTCTATGGCCAGGACGCCAACCCCACCACCTGGAAGCTGGCCCAGATGAATCTGGCGATTCGCGGCATTGACGCGGACCTGGGCAAGTTCAGCGCAGACACCTTTTTTGACGACCGCCACCCCCAGCTCAAGGCTGACTTCATCATGGCAAATCCGCCTTTCAACCTCTGCAACTGGGGCGCGGACAAGCTGCGGGGAGACGTGCGGTGGCCGTATGGAATGCCGCCTGCCGGGAACGCCAACTTTGCCTGGCTCCAGCACATGATCTGGCGTCTGGCCCCAGGCGGGCGCATTGGCATGGTGCTGGCCAACGGCTCCCTGTCCTCCCGGTCCGGGGGCGAGGGCGACATCCGCCGGAATATGATCGAGGCCGGTCTGGTGGACTGCATCGTAGCCATGCCGCCACAGCTTGTTCTACACCACGCAGATTCCCGTATCCCTGTGGTTCCTGGCAAAAAACAAGCGGCAGAAAGGGAAAACGCTGTTCATCGACGCCCGGAAAATGGGGACGATGGTCAGCCGGAAGTTGCGGAAGCTGACGGACGGGGACATCCGGAAGATCGCGGACACTTACAACGCTTTCGCGGCGGGGACGCTGGTGGAGGTCAAGGGGTTCTGCGCGGCGGCGGACTTGCAGGAGATTGCAAAGCAGGACTATATCCTCACGCCGGGGCGGTATGTGGGCATCGAGGAGCAGGAGGACGACGGGGAACCGTTTGAGGAGAAGATGGGGCGGCTGACAGCGGAGCTATCGGAGTTGTTCCAAAAGTCCCATGAGCTGGAGACGGAGATTCGGAAGCAGTTGGAGGCGATTGGGTATGAAATCTGATTGGAAGCAAGTAACATTAAATGATGTTACAGACATATTAGGAGATGGAATCCATGGGACACCGGAGTATTCTCAAAGCGGAGAGTATGCTTTTATCAATGGCAATAACTTAGTAAATGGACAGATTCAAATTAAAGATTCTACAAAAAGAGTAGACTTAGAACAATTTATAGAATACAAAAAACCTTTGTCAAATAGAACCATTCTAGTATCAATTAACGGAACATTAGGTAATGTAGCAATATATCGCGGGGAAAAGGTGATCCTTGGGAAGAGCGCTTGTTACTTCAATGTATCAGAAAATATTAGTAAAGATTTTATACGATTTGTAGTGGTATCTCCAGCTTTTCAAAACTATTTACAAAATCAAGCTACAGGAACCACTATAAAAAATGTTTCTTTGAAACAAATGCGAGAATATCCCTTTCTGTTGCCCCCCATTGAAACTCAAAAATCGATTACCGAAATACTATTAGCACTCAATGATAAAATCGAACTGAACCAGAAGATAAACGAGAATTTGGAGCAACAAGCAATAGCTTTGTTTAATAATTTCTATGATCATGCAGAAACAGAAGTTAGCTTTACAGATGCAATTCAGATTCTTGGCGGAGGCACTCCCAAAACCGGTGAGAGCTTATATTGGAATAGCGGCGTGCCGTTTTTCACCCCCAAAGATGCAGGATATCCCTATACCCTGACTACTGAAAAAACAATCACTGAGGAAGGTCTTGCTCATTGCAATAGCCGTTTATATCCCATAAACACCGTTTTTGTAACTGCAAGAGGAACTGTTGGCAAAGTCAGTATGTTCGGTGTATCTATGGCTATGAATCAATCTTGTTATGCACTTGCTGGCAAAGGTACACACCAGCTTCTTGTTTATTTATACACACTCAAAGCCGTTGAAAGGTTGAAGCACAAAGCAAGCGGGGCTGTGTTTGATGCAATTACTACCAGAGACTTTGCGTCAGAACAAATCATGAAGTTATCGAATGATGATGCTGAGGCGTTTCTGTGTGTTGCCGAGCCAATGTATCAAGCTATATTAAATAACTGTGTTGAAAATCTACGGCTTGCAGCTTTGAGAGATTCTTTGTTGCCCAAACTCATGTCCGGCGAGATTGATATAACCAACATTTCAGGTCTGAGAGAGGGCTATTTAGATGAATGAGGAAGCAAAAATCAAAGAGATGATTAGCAACGCGTTGGATCAGCTCTATGCAAATGACAAATACCTGATTTTTAATCAAAATGGGCGAAGCAACAACCATGCGAGCGAGCGAAGCATTGTTTTTCGCTTTGGGATTTATTTTGATAAGCTGGCACAGGAATACTTTCCCGGATTCCAGGTGGATATAGAATATAACCGAAACATGGGCAATCCAAAAATACTGCCTTCCTGGGAAAAAGGCAGTTTTCCCGATCTAATATTACATAAAAGAGGGAGTAATTCCAGAAATATTCTAGTTATTGAAATGAAAACGTGGTGGAATCCATCGTTGGTGGAAGACAAATTGAAAGTAAAGGAATACTGCGACCCAAGCGGAGAGTATCAATACAAATATGGTGCGCTTATTTTAATTAAGAAGTTCCGCAAAAACGTCAAACTTGAATTTTTCGTTTCCGGCAAGGAGGAAAGCTAATGCGAGGGTATGCCGAATCTAGCTACGAAAACGCCGTCCTCCAACTTTTCCAGGAGCAGTTAGGCTACATCTACGGCCCCGATGTGGCGCGGGACTATCACAGCCCGCTGTATGAGGATGTCCTGCTGCCAAGTCTGCGGCGGGTCAACCCTACCTTGCCCATGGACGCGCTCAACGAGGCGGTCTATAAGCTGAAAAACTTCGAGAGCGGGACGCTGCTACAAAAGAATATAGTGTTCACGGACTACCTGCAAAACGGCGTACCGGTAAAGTATGTTGTAAACGGCGAGGAGCGTTCCACTCTCGTCTATCTCGTGGACTACAAAAATCCCGACAACAACGATTTCACCATCGCCAACCAGTGGACGGTGGTGGAGAACTCCGAGAAGCGGCCGGACGTGATCCTGTTTATCAACGGCCTGCCGCTGGTGGTCGTGGAGCTGAAATCCCCCCTTCGGAGAGGAGACGGACGCCTCCGCCGCATACCGCCAGCTCCGGAACTATATGCACGAAATTCCTTCGCTGTTCGTTTACAACGCCGTCTGCGTCATGAGCGACATGACCCACTCCAAGGCCGGGACGATCACCTCCGGCGAGGACCGGTACATGGAGTGGAAAACAACGGACGGCAGCTATGAAAACACGCAGTATGCCCAATTTGATACATTTTTCAAGGGATTGTTTGAGAAAGAACGCTTTCTGGACATTATCAAAAACTTCATTTGTTTCAATGTAGACGGTCAGAACACATTCAAAATCCTTGCCGGGTATCACCAGTATTTTGCCGTCAAAAAGGCGGTGGAATCCACCCGCCGCGCCACCTGGACGGACGGCAAGGGCGGCGTTTTCTGGCACACCCAGGGCAGCGGGAAATCCCTGTCCATGGTGTTCTATGCCCACGATCTGCAAGAAACGCTGGAGAGCCCGACCATCGTTGTCATCACCGACCGGAACGATTTGCACGATCAACTCTACGGCCAGCTTGCCCGGTGCAGGGATTTCCTGCGGCAAACGCCGGTCCAGGCCACCTGCCGTAAGCTGAGTGACGAGTATAAAGAGCGGCTGCGGCGGGGCGAAGCGCCGAAGCATATCGAAATTGGCCTGAAGGACTGGTTAAAAGACCGTCAGGCCAACGGCATCATCTTCACCACCATGCAGAAGTTTGAGGAGAGCGGCGAACCGCTCTCCGAACGACGGAATATCATCGTTATGGCGGACGAGGCCCACCGGGGACACTACGGTCTGACGGAGAAAGTGGTCGCCCGGCAGAAGGACAACGGGGAGATCGAGGCCAAGACCGTTGCCGGGACTGCCAGGATCATCCGCGACAGTCTGCCCAACGCTACCTACATCGGCTTTACCGGTACGCCCATTTCGTCCAAGGACCGCAGTACCCGCGAAGTGTTCGGCGACTACATCGACATCTACGATATGACCCAGGCCGTGGAGGACGGAGCCACAAGGCCGGTCTACTATGAGAGCCGGGTTATTCATCTGAAGCTGGACGAAAACACCCTGCGTCTCATTGACACCGAGTATGACATCATGGCCCAGAATACGGACCCGTATGTCATTGAAAAAAGCAAGAAAGAACTGGGCCGGATGGAGGCTATCCTGGGCGCGGAGCAGACGGTCAACTCTCTGGTCGATGACATCCTTGACCACTACAAGAATTACCGGGCCAATATCCTGACGGGAAAGGCCATGATCGTGGCCTATTCCCGGCCCATTGCCATGAAGATATACCAGCGTATTCTGGAACTGCGTCCAGCGTGGACGGAGAAAGTGGCTGTCGTGATGACCCAGGGCAACAACGATCCGGAGGAATGGCAAAAGATCATCGGAAACAAAGCCCGCAAAGACGAGCTGGCGCGGAAATTCAAGGACAATGGATCGCCTTTGAAGATCGCCATTGTGGTGGATATGTGGCTGACCGGCTTTGACGTCCCGTCGCTGGCGACGATGTATGTGTACAAGTCTATGTCCGGTCATAATCTGATGCAGGCCATCGCCCGTGTCAACCGCGTCTTCCAGGATAAAGAGGGCGGACTGGTGGTGGATTATGTGGGTATCGCCGCCGCGCTCAAGCAGGCGATGAGTGACTACACCGCCAGAGACAGGAAGAATTACGGTGATACCGACGTCAGCAAGGCCGCCTATCCGAAGTTCTTGGAAAAGCTCTCCATCTGTCGGGACTTCTTCCATGGCTATGACTATAGGACGTTTCTGTCCGGCGATGATTTTGAGAAAGCGAAGGCTATCAGCGGCGGTGTCAATTTCATTCTGGGCAAGAGTGTCGCAGAGCATGACCTGCCCGAAAATAAGCGGACGCAAAATGTTTATATCAAAGAGGCGCTGCTGCTCCGGCAGGCCCTTACCCTGTGCGGCAGTCTGGTGGATGAGAGTACCCGCTTTGAGGCAGCATTCTTTGATGCTGTCCGCACAATGCTTGTCCGTTTGCAGTCGAGCGGGATGGGAAAGAAATTCACCCTGCCCGAAGTGAATGAGCGGATCAACGAACTGTTGAAGCACAGCATCAAGAGCGAGGGTGTAATCAATCTTTTCTCCGATGTAAGATCGAAATTTTCCCTGTTTGATCCGAAGTTCCTGGAAGAAGTGGCAAACATGAAGGAGAAAAATCTTGCGGTGGAGCTTTTGAAAAAGCTAATCGCAGAACAGGTTTCCATTTACCGCAGGATGAACCTGGTCAAATCGGAAAAGTTTTCTGAGATCATCCAGAGCGCCATGAACCGTTATCTGAACGGGATGCTCACCAATGAAGAAGTTATTGAGGAACTGCCGAAGCTGTCCAAGGATATTGCCGCTGCGAATGCAGAAGGCGAGGCGCTAGGGCTGAACGCAGAGGAGCTGGCTTTTTATGACGCCCTCACCAAGCCCCAGGCAGTTAAGGACTTTCATGAGCATGAGGAATTGATTGCCATCACCAAGGAGTTGACCGATCTCCTACGAAAGAACCGAACCATTGACTGGCAAAAGAAGGAAAGCGCCCGCGCCGGTATGCGCAAGCTGGTTAAGCGGCTGCTCAAGCGTCATAAGTATCCTCTGGATGGAATGGATGACGCTGTGCGGACCGTGATAGATCAGTGTGAGATGTGGACCGATCATGCCGAATTTGACAGCATATAAACACAGGGAATTATATGCCGATTTACGATTGAAAAAAGTCATCCGCTGTACAGGCGTTGAAAAAACAGTTCGTTTCACATTCGTTTATCACCGGCAAAAGAGACTTATGGCTTCCCTGCCAGGAAAACAATCGAGAGCAAATGCGTGGCAGAGCCGATGGAAATGTATCAAAGATAAAGCGCCCCCAATCGTAGAGATTTGGGGCGTTCCGTCTTGTTCGGATAATTTGCCATCAATTGTCCAACAGGAAGGAAGAACGATATTCCTGTCTTCGGAAACGATAACCTCTTTGATTCAGTTCCGCCGCCTTCAAAGCAACGAGGTTGATGTCGGAATTCATGGCGGCGGCGATCTAACCAACGTCCCAGCCTCGCAGGATGTATTCGAGAATCTCGTCGTTCGGCAAGGAAATCTGCGCCGCGAAAAGATTGGCCTCATACTCCATGCGGTTATTCCGCATATCAAAGATGTTGAATTCCTGAAACCCACCGGATTCCGCAGCCGCTTTTCGGTGCAGCGTATCATGTCCGATTTCGTGGAGCAGGACGATGGGACGCATGACGGGGTCAAGGTCCGCCTTGATAAAAATGAAGCGGTTCCGCTCGATCACCATATAGACGCCCTTCTGTTTTTTGAAATTCCGCTCCATGACGGTAATTCCAGCCTGCTCCGCCAGACGGTCGGGATTCCGCGTTTCGTGTTCCCGAAGCAAACGGTTCGCCTTTTGAATGGCGTCCCCTGCTTGAATCAACATAAAATCCCCTCTCGAATGAATAGCTGTCACGTTTCGCCGCCAGCGAACAGGGCCGTCAGGTTCTGGACCAGCTTTTCCGCCCCCTTCCTGCCACGATAGCCGAATTCCTCGCCCGCGGAAGCCACAAAGGCTTCGTCTTCCGTCAGCAGGTAGTTGATGTTCACCCCCAGGGCATCTGCCAATCTCTGGTAGGCGCTGAGTCCCCGCGGGCGGGTCCGGTTCGTCTCATAAGAAGTAACCGCACGTTGGGTGACTCCGATCTTTTTCGCCAGCTCCGTCTGGCTGAGATGCAGCCGTTTGCGTTCCGCCCGAACCTTTTCTCCGAATGTCATAATGATCAACCCTCCAAAAAAGGAAGCTGCGCTTCCATATTTTTCTTGGCAAACGCATGTACGCGGCCTATAATCTAGCTATGTAGTTCAGCTTCTTTTATTCTAATTCGTTTTCCAGTATTTGTAAAGTCTAAAATCGCAAAATCGGCAATTTGTTCCAATTGATGGATTACAAACTCGGTAAAACACATTAGAGCCAAAAAGGAGGTACTGCTTTTATGATTTCAAACGACTATACAAAATGCCCGGTTGTGTATCAGGACGGCATCCTTGGGGTTCCATACGATTCTCCCGAGGGATTGTTTTCTTCCTTTGCGAATGGAGACAATCACTTCCTGCTCTACGGCATTGCGGAACACTCCCTTCTGCTAGTGAACCGCAAGCTGCCGTTCGAGCCGGAAAAACTCAGCGTCTTCCAAACGGACAAGATCATAGATGGCGAACGGCAAATGAAGCTGTCCTTGAACCGGCTGGAGGATTTCCCCTACATAGGCCGTGTAGTCATGACAATCAACCGGTACGATTGACGGTGAGGGAGAATGTAATTTGCCGTACTTGACCAGAAACGATATCGAAGCCATTGCCCGGCGGATAATCACCGCCTATCGCAAACTGCCGGTTCTGCAAGGGCAAACGCCGAACCGTGTTCAGCCGGAGATTTTAGTAAAAGACTTGCTGGGCCTGACCACAGGCTACCATGTTTTATCCCGCAGCGGCAGAATTCTGGGCCTGACCTCCTGCGGCGAAGTTGGGGTTCCGATTTACGACGACCCGGCACAGCCGGAATACTATTTTTTGGATGGCAAGACGCTGCTGATCGAGAAAAGCCTGCTTGGCGAAGGAGCGAATCCAGGGCGTTACCATTTCACCCTGGTGCATGAGGCATGCCATCAGGTCTACCGGATGTTGTTCCCGAAGGCGTATGAAAATTGCATTGCTCACCGCCAGATTCATTATCGCACAAACACGCCTGCCGCCCGGGCCGGCGATTGGGAGGAGTGGTGTACCAACGCCCTGGCTTCCGCAGTTTTGATGCCGGTGGAAATGCTCCGGCAAAATATGGCCGCCTTCGGGCTGGGAGAAAGGGTATATATGCTCAATCGGGTATTTGCCCCTGCCGTATACAAGCAATTCTCCGAAATGGCCGGATATATGGGTGTTTCCCGACAGGCTCTCGCCATTCGGCTCAAGCAGCTCAATCTTTTACAACACGACTGTTTGCGAGACCCCTATGCGTTGGTCAATCTATACCCGGAGAAAGAGGAATGGGATGTCTAAACGAAATATCAGGCAAAGCGATCCCGCGCACTATGCCAGAGTAAGCGTGGAACAGGAAGAACTGCGTAAGCGGTATTCCAGCCAGATTTGCATGGCGCGGCTGTGCCCGTTCTGTGGGCATAAGGTTGAAATTCTCTGCCGCGGGACCCATAGCGGGACCTACATAAAGTGTCCGAACTGCGGAGAGGAAATCTTCTTCCCGCCGGTATCCTTCCGCCGGACGTAGCGGAGGAACGGTCAAAAGCGAACCCCACAAGTTCATAACGAAACAAGATTTGTGCCCCGGAGCCGCTTGATGCGTTGACTTCCCATGTGCCACTTGGTGATTGAACGCTGTTCTTTTAGGAACAGGGTTTTGCCAGTGCGCACATGAGGTCAACCGATCAAGTGGCTCTTTTCTGCTCATCCGACTCCAGAAAGGAATCGGATGAGCATTTTTTACTGGCAGCCCTACACAGCGAAATATCCGTGACCTCCAACCTCAAATTTGCAATTTCCCCCAAAAATTTTGAGATTGGAGTTTATGAAAATGTTTTACAACATCAAAAAGAGCAGCGAACGCATCCACCAGCTTCGCGTACAGAGCGGTTATACGCAGAAGCAGCTTGCTGAGGAACTGAACATCAATCAGAGCTTTTTGAGCCGAATCGAGTCTGGTCAAAAAGGCTGTTCCGTGGACTTATTCATACAATTCTCTTTACTTTTTCGTGTTTCTTTGGACGTTCTGATCTTGGGCCAGGAACGAGAGGATTGTCTGAAAGCCGAGAAAACTGCGCAACTCAAAGAGAATATTGCTGGATTGATCAACCAGCTTACCGAAGTCCAAAAACAGCTATAACAGCAGGGATGTCTAATAGTCATACAAATATGCCTATTACTCTATGGGAAACCAGCACCGCATCTTCTACAATAGAGACAAGGCCAGGAGGCCGTTGTACTTTGACAAGTTCATATCAGCAATACGGGGAACCATCTGAACAGACGAGCAGCCAGCAGCGCACGCCATGACATCGAAGGAAGAAAAGAGCCAATCCCCTAGGCTGCTCCGTTGGGAGCGGCCTAGGGGACTCCGACGAGCGAGAATGCCACCTGTTGGACGGCCTTTGGCAAGGCCGTTCTCATTGCCCCTGTCCAGATACATAATGAGACACCACTGCATGGCCTGAGATCCAGGCTGTGGGGCTGCCCTGGGGTTGAAAGCAGTAGAGACCCCTGGTATACGCCCGCGCAGGTCTTGCCGGACCTGACCTGTACTGTTCCCGATCCACCGGGGCGCGTGCTGCAAATGGATGGAACCGACAAAATGATTGATCTGACAGATCAGGAGAAAACACAAAAATGAACGATCAAAACAGAAAAAACGCTCATGATACGATTGACCATATTTTCAAAGATTTGCTTCCGGCCCACGGCATGGCGGAGCGGCCAGAACAGGCGGCGCTCAGTCACCGGATGCTGGATACCATCCTGGACGTCGGCATTGCCCTGTGCGACGCCGGGACCAGCATCGGAAAGACCTACGCATTTCTCGCAGCTGGAATTGCATTTCACCACTTCCATGCCGCCAGCGGCGCAAACGTCCGGCCCATCCTGATTTCCACCTCCAGCATTGCCCTGCAAAACGCTGTTCTGAATGAATACCTTCCACTGCTGTCCGATGCTTTGACGGCGGACGGTTTGCTTTCTGAACCCATCCAGGCGGTAATCCGCAAGGGCAAGTCCCACTACGTCTGCGACGAACGGCTCGAGCGGCGGCTGGCACAGGTGAACCTGCAAAAGAAAAACCCCCGTGCGGCGAAAGTGCTGCTTTCCCTGCGGGACCGCCTGGACTGAGATGAAACGCCTCATCTCAGTGGCTACGATCAGGAGCGCGTCTGCGTCCCCAAGCTCTGTGACTGCAAACGAGAAACCTGCCGGTATCAGAGGTTTCTGGAAGCCTGCAATTCCGATTCGCTTGCATTTCAAATTTGCAACCACAACCTGTTCCTGGCGGACGCCATCCATCGCGGAACGAACCGGCCCCCGATTTTCCCGGACAGCCTTGCCGTCATCGTCGACGAGGGGCACACAAGCTGCCGGAAGCGGCGCGGCAGATGTTCGGCGTCACGCTCCGGGCGGAAGACGTGCAGGACCTCATCCACGACCTGCGTGTGGAAAAATACCTGCTGGCGGCGGATGCCCTGGCGGATACCATGCGGCCCTTCCTGCGGAAGCTGGGCCAGCCCTACGACCCAGAACGGTGCTTTTCCGAATACGCCTGGCTGTTGACCGCCCCCGGCAGAACACTGGAGGTTATTAAAAAACAGGTGAACGGCCTGTTATCTCCCCCGGTCCGGCAGCGGTTGGAAAAGCTGTCTTCGGCGGTGCATATTTTCCGGGACGGATATTCCGACATGGTGTTTTATGCGAAGGAGGATTCCAACGGCGGCGCGATGCTTTGCGCCACGGTTTCCGACCTGACCGCACAGCTCCAAAGCATCCTTTGGAGTCAGCCCCGGCCCATCATTCTCACCTCCGGCACTCTGGCGGTGGGCGAAGATTTCCGGAGGTTCCGGGAGGAAGCTGGTTTATTAAAGGACAGCCGGGTAACGGAATCCGTATCTCCCCCGCCCTTTGATTACAAGAAAAACTGCCTTTTGTATTTCCCGCACTTCCCGCCCGAGAAAGACGGCGAAGGGTACTTCGACCAGCTGGCCAGCGAGATCACGGCGTTGCTGAACGCCGCCAGCGGTCATGCCCTGGTGCTGTTCACCGCCTATGCGGCCATGTCCGCGGTAAAGGAGAAACTATCGCAGAAGGAATTGCCCTGGCCGCTGTATACCCTGGGCCGCAATCCAGGCCATACCACGGAGCAGTTCAAGGCGGACCCCGGAAGCATTCTGCTGGCCACCGGCGCAACCTGGGAGGGGTTCGACTTCCCCGGCGACTGCGTGTCTTTGCTGATCATCCCCCGTCTGCCCTTCGCCCACCCGGACGCGCTGAAGGAAAAGCTGAAACAGGGTTATCCGAGTCTGCACGCTTTCATCCGGGCCATTGTGGTGCCGGAGATGCAGATCAAGCTGAAGCAGGGCTTCGGCAGGGCCATCCGCACGGAGGCCGATACCTGCGTCGTGGCCATTCTCGATGAACGCGCCGCCTCTGGACGCCGTTTCGAGAAGCCCGTCAAGGCCGCTCTGCCTCAAATGCGCCAGACCCGCTCCCTCAAAGACGTGGAGGCGTTTGTTCGCAGGGTCAAAGAGGACAGCTATTTTTTAGACGCCAGCCAATGAGCAAGCGGATCATGTAGGAAGCGGCGCTGTTTTACAACTGCGCCGCTTCCTATGTTTCGGTTTCCTTAATACACGCAAACAGAGTTTGGAGATTTTGACTATGAAAAAACAGAGGATGTTTGAAAATTATCCTGACGTCGTGGAGGCGGACGATCTCTGCAAAATGTTGGGCGGAATCAGCCGCAAGCTGGCCTACCGCCTTCTGGCCAGCGGCGAGATCAAAAGCGTCCGGATTGGACACACCTACAAAATACCGAAAATCTACGTCATCGAATACCTGACGCAGACTGCCGCGCCGGGCGGCGATTCGTAGAAAAATCGGGTGGTTTTTCTCCACCCTGTGCAATGGCTATTCCCTGGCGGTTGTGGTATGCTGTTGCCGTCGAAGGCAGGCAAATCCACCGCTTGTTACAAGAATAGGAGGAACATATGATAACAGGCTGCCTACAAAAGAAAAATGGTTATTACTACGCCGTCCTTTACCTGAAGGTGGACGGCAAGCGAAAAACGAAATGGGTCTCTACCAAGCTCCCTGTCTCCACCACCAGCGAACGCAAAGCGCAGAGAGTTTTGGACGAAATCCGGATGCAATACGAACTTCAAAATGAGGAACGCACCAAGCAGGAAGCCGAAGAAGCCGCAAAATCAAACCGCTTCCCTCCAGAGGCTCAGGTGCTTTTCGTGGACTACATGGAAACGTGGCTCAACAGCGTCCGGCCTTCCATCGCCACCGCCACTTACCAAAGCTACTCCACTATGATGAAGGCCAGGGTGATTCCCTACTTCACGGCCTCCGCCATTCCGCTCGGGGCCCTCGCACCCCAGGATATTGAGGCGTCAAAGCATCCTCAACAACGGCTGCACTACCAACACCGTGATTCACTACCACGCCATCATCCGCAAGGCCCTCCAGAGCGCGGTAAAAAAGGACATCCTCTCCAAGAACCCTGCCGATCAGGTGGACCGCCCCAAGAAAAACGTCTACCATGGCTCGTTCTACAGCGAGGAGGAAATGCTCGACCTGTTTCACGCCGCCGCCGGCGCCCCGCTGGAGCTCTGCGTCAAGATCGCCGCTTATTATGGCCTGCGGCGCAGCGAGGTGCTGGGCCTGCGTTGGGATGCTGTGGACTTCGAGAAAAAGACCATCTCCATCTCGCACAAGGTCATTGAGGCGAATGTGGACGGCAAGTTTATGCTGCTGGGGGAAGATGTGCCGAAAACCAAATTCAGTTTCCGAACGCTCCCGCTGATTCCTGTGGTGGAAACTCTGCTGCTGGGAGCAAAAGAACGGCAGGAGAAGAACCGAACCCTTTTCCGGGACTCCTACTGCCAGAATTACCTCGATTACATCTGCGTGGATGAGAGCGACAAACTCCTGCGGCCCAACTATGTGGCCGAACACTTCGGCTGGCTCCTCCGCAAATACGACCTGCGCAAAATTCGCTTTCACGACCTGAGACACCCAAATGTCAAGCCCAAGACACAAAATTTCTCAATTTTTAGTATTCAGAAAAAAGAAACTCTATCCAATCATAGGTTCAACTCTGCAATAAACTCCTTAATCTTGAGGTATACCGGATCATTCAAATTCGGATAAGTTTCAAGTACCTCATTTGCCCACTCGAGGCCATGACCACCAACTGTTTTAATAAAACATTCCAATTCGCCAACAGATACCAGAAAAATGCCGTTTTCTTTCAGAATTTTATTCAAATGTTCAAATGCATTTGTTGCATTTCCAGCAGGCAAGCTAGCAATACCTGCTTTTTTTAACGGCTCCCATTTAGAGATTGTGCTGATGGCATCACGAATTTCTTTTTGTTTCGCACTGGATATAAATGGGGTTTGAGTTTTGTCCAAGATAGAATTAATAGTTGCTTTTGCGTCATTTCTTTTCACGTTTCCTTTTGGGCTGTGAAGATTAGACACAATAACGCGATAGTCTTTCTCAACACTTGCCCAGCTAATTCCAAATGCGTCTACAATACCCTTAAATACATTTTCATCATTCATTACATCAATGTCCGGAATCAACTTGACATCAACATTTAAAGAACGCAATGCTCTGGAAATTTTGGCCATTCGGTGCTTACCACCACAATGAATAAAAAGTGTTTCAGAAAATTTTCCAGCTTCCTGCTTAAGATAGCTTTCAACAATAGAGTATATTTTGCAATCTGAATCGCTTTCGCATAGTACAACGGATTTATGGAAAAGGCTGGACATAATATTTGAATACTTAAGCAAAGGATCATTCCAGACCTCACCAAACTGATTATTATCAAGCACAGAGAAGGAGTTTGTATTATCTTCTCGCGTAATGCGGATTACTTTTATTCTTTCTGGGCAAACCTCCAGTAATCCCCTGATTATATCCTCGCTATGTGTTGATACAAATGCCTGCTGATTAGTCAAGGCTTGTCCAATAATTTCCCCCATAATCCGGGCCTGAGGTGGATGGAGAAAAGATTCAGGTTCGTCAATTAAGTAAATACAAAAGTAATCCAGCATCAAATAAAGCAAAATACCTGTAAAGCTTTTAATGCCGTCGCCTTGGTTTTGGACTTGCTTATAAGTGCCTAAAATTTCAGCATATGCTTCCTGGCGGGATTGCTCATCCTCTGTGACAGCAATGCAGGTAAATGCGCTCTGTTCCTGAAAGGCGCACCAGACTCCGGCAAAAGCGTCATTGTAAATTTTATCCACTCGTTTTTTGACTTGGATCTGATTTCGGCGGTCCAACTGCACCAGCTTTCAGACCGTTTTGCGAAAGCTGAACTTTTCGGGAAAAAGCTCAATGTTTCTGGGGAGATTCAGGGGAAAAAGCTGCGAGAGATCACTACTTTTAAGTGTATTACAGGCGGCGACCGAATCGAAGCGGAGTACAAGGGCAAAGACCTGTTCTCATTTGTTCCCAGGTGTAAGCTGCTGTTCGCTGGCAACACCCTGCCGACCACTTCAGAGTCCGATGCGACCAGGGCCTTTGTGAACCGCTTGACGATTCTACTGTTCAACCACAGTATCCCGAAGGAAGATCAGGACAAAGACCTGTTGGACAAGCTCTTAGCCGAGAAGGATGCAATCTTCACTCTTGCGATGGATGCACTCCGGGACTTGAAAGAGCGGAATTACTGTTTTACACTCCCGGATGAATCTAAGGAGTTTCTGAACAGCTTTGAAGAACGAGGCAACTCTTTGCAAGCCTTTCTGAAAGACTGCTGCGTGGTTGAGGCAGAGGCACGTATCTTTAATGCAGACCTTTACCAAGCCTACGTGCGGTATTGCCAGAAAAACGGTTTGGAGGAGTTTTCACGAGAAAAACTCTATGAAATGCTTTCCGGCGTTCCTGGCGTCACGATGAAGCGCATCAGGATAAGGAACAAGAACCGCTGGGGGCACGTTGGAATCGGCATAAGGGATCAGACATAGCAACTGGAACATTGGAACAAATCCTATGAAAGCCTTGTGTGGCAAGGAGTTCTCATGTTCCAACGGTGAGCCTGGACTGTTCCAAGACCGTTCCGGCTCACCACCTGAAACAAGCTCAAAACTTATAAATGTATTGTTATCTGGAGGAGGTACAAACAAATGACCAAGCAAACTAAGAAGCCTATGAGCAACAGCAATACCATGCTTATGACAGCTAAGCAAATGAGCGCAGTTTCCGGCATCGGAGAGAACACGATACGGAAGTTGATGGAGTGCGGGGAACTGGAGTACCTGCAAATCGGCAGCCACCGGCTGCTCTGCCCGGACGCTATCTGGGACTACTATGAGCGTCATAAGACGCCCGTTGCGAAGTCCTGTGTCCATGCGGAAGGCGCCTAATGGAAGGAGGAACGCTGTAATGGCGATCTCAGAACGAACGATCAAGAACAAGCGCAACGGCTCTGGTGAGCTTACCGGGAAACCGGGGACGGTCTATGATGTCAACATCAAGTACAAGTCCAACGGTCAGCAGAAAACCTACACCAGAAAAGGTTTTCGGACCAAAAAGGAGGCGTTGCATCACGAAGCCGAAATGAAGCAGAAGCTGACCAATGCTTCCTATACCCCGCCTGCCGCCGCCCAGAGGAAGGAACCCGTGTCAGTGTATATGACAGACTGGCTTGCCCGGCATGGCAGCGCGAACCTGCGGCCCAGTACACAGGCCAGCTACCAAAGCCATATGCGCAATCACATCTTTCCCTACATCGGCGATGTGCCGCTCAGTCAGCTGACCCCGGCCATGTTGGATGATATGTACCAGGCATTGGCCGAAAAGGGCTTGTCCCCAAGTTCCGTAAAGTACGCCCACAGGATTATGGGCGTTGCTTTGGAACACGCCAGGAAGTATCATTACATTGAGAGCAACCCGGCCCGTGATACCATAACCAAGTTTGGTCCGCAGGGCAAAACTCCTGATCCGTATACGGTCGATCAAATGCGCTGCTTGCTGGTCAATGTCATGGGAACCCAATGGGAGATGATGATCGTCCTTGGGGGATTGTATGGACTGCGGTTAAGCGAAATTATAGGCTTGCGATGGAGAAATGTCAATCTTACAGATCGATATTTTGCCGTTGTTGAGCAGCTTCCGTTTAAGATTCCGGCAGCTGCGAAAGAAGTCTCTGTCATGGCTCCGGTCAAGTCCAGTGAACGCACGCTTCCTATTACAGATTATGTGCTACCGTACTTCCAGCGTCATTTGCAGCTCCAAAATGAGCAGAAGAAGCTCTTGGAGATGTCTGGCGGCACCTATTACGACAATGATCTTGTGGTTGCAAAGCCTGACGGCGCACCTGAGCGGCGGGACCGCATTTCTACCAACTTCGGCCAGCTCCTGCGTCATATGGGTATGCCGCATATGCGGTTCCACGATACTCGTCACAGCGCAGCGACCAATATGCACGAACTTACCGGGGACTTCTATACGGTAGGACAGATTCTTGGGCACAGCTTGAAGGGCATTGGTATCCAGCTTAATATGTCCAATAATCTGGAAGCTGTCACCGCTCAGTATGTGGATGTTCGCATGGAGCGCAAGCTGTTCGTACTGAATACCTACCATAAGGCCGTGTTAGGAGAATAAGCTATGAAGCCAAGAAAGCCCTCGCTTTCTTGGCGTTATGCTTGATTGTATTACTTCATTTGAGGCGCCCGGCACCATTTTGGCACCAGAGTATTCATTTTTTGTATTTTGTGTATGGTAAGGCCATATCAATATTTGTGGCTGGAGCGGATTGCGTGTACCGACCAAAAGTTAAGATAAACCCGGCAAAGCATGAAGTTTTGCCGGGTTTATGGCGGAGACGGTGGGATTCGAACCCACGTGCCCTTGCGGACAACTTGATTTCGAGTCAAGCTCGTTGCGACCACTTCGATACGTCTCCATGTAAAAATATGCAGTTTTTATGAATGTAAAATATGATTTCGAGTCAGCCCCGTTATGACC